>JAFAEW010000121.1 GCA_023423835.1 Bacteroidota bacterium
GTATTATCGTTATGGTGTAATACCAGCAACAGCGATTTTCCCGGGGTAAAATCCTCTAATCCGACGATATCGATGGAGTCATCTTCGCAAACCTTATCGTAATCTTCTTTATTGTCGAAAGTGAGGGCCAGCATACCCTGTTTTTTCAGATTGGTCTCATGAATACGCGCAAAGGATTTTACCACAATGGCACGAACGCCGAGATGACGCGGTTCCATCGCAGCGTGTTCCCTTGATGATCCTTCGCCATAGTTTTCATCGCCAACTACAACCGAACCTATTCCTGCCGCCTTATAAGCCCTGGCGGTTGCCGGAACGGCCTCATACTGCCCGGTGAGCTGGTTTTTTACAGAATCGGTTTTTTCATTGAAATAATTCACCGCACCGATCAGCATATTGTTTGAAATGTTATCGAGATGACCGCGGTATTTCAGCCAGGGTCCCGCCATTGAAATGTGATCGGTTGTACATTTTCCTTTTGCTTTTATGAGCAGGCGCAATCCCTTCAAATCCGTTCCTTCCCAGGCGGCAAAAGGCTCGAGCAATTGAAGTCGCTGAGAATCGGGATCTACGGCCACCGAAAGATGGCTTCCGTCTTCCGCCGGTGCGATATAGCCCGCATCTTTTACTGCAAAACCATTTGGAGGTAATTCGTAACCGGTGGGCTCGTCGAGTTTAACTTCCTCTCCCGCCATATTGGTAATTGTGTCAGTTAAGGGATTGAAGTGTAAGCTTCCTCCCAGTGCCATCGCGGTTACCAGTTCCGGCGAAGCAACGAAAGCATGTGTGGCTGCGAGTCCGTCGTTTCTTTTCGCAAAGTTGCGGTTGAACGAAGTTATGATTGAATTTTTGCGGGTAGGATCATCGATATGTCTCGCCCACTGTCCGATGCAGGGTCCGCAGGCATTGGCAAGAACTACGCCGCCCATCTCATCAAACGTGTCTAATAGTCCGTCGCGTTCTACAGTATATCTTACCTGCTCACTTCCGGGGGTGATCGTAAATTCTGATCTTGCTTTTAAACCTTTTTCAATTGCCTGCCGGGCCACGGAGGCAGATCTCGTAATGTCTTCATAGGAAGAATTGGTGCAACTTCCAATTAACGCAACTTCCAGCTTCTCCGGCCAGTTGTTGGCTTTTACGGCCTCCGAAAATTTGCTGATCGGCCAGGCAAGGTCTGGCGTAAAAGGTCCGTTGATATGTGGTTCGAGCTGATCGAGGTCGATTTCAATCAACTGATCATAGTATTTCGCCGGATCCTGGTACACTTCAATGTCGGGGCGAAGATGCGCTTTCACCAGTGAAGCCGCCTCTGCAATATCTGCCCGATCGGTAATTCTCAGGTAGTCCGCCATTTTATCATCGTAGGCGAAAATAGAACAGGTGGCGCCAATTTCTGCTCCCATATTACAGATGGTAGCTTTCCCGGTGGCGCTTAAATTGTCCGCTCCCTCTCCAAAATATTCAACAATTGCTCCGGTTCCTCCTTTAACGGTCAGTACGCCTGCCACCCGCAGGATGATGTCTTTGGCAGACGCCCATCCGTTGAGTTTCCCGTTTAATTTGATTCCTATCAGTTTGGGCCATTTCAACTCCCACGGTAATCCTGCCATTACATCACAGGCATCAGCTCCTCCAACACCAATGGCGATCATTCCCAAACCGCCGGCATTGGGCGTATGGCTGTCCGTTCCGATCATCATTCCGCCCGGGAAGGCATAGTTTTCCAAAACAACCTGGTGGATGATGCCGGCTCCCGGTTTCCAAAACCCTATTCCGTATTTATTAGAAACTGAAGATAAAAAATCGTAGACCTCCTTGTTTACGGCCATCGCAGTATTTAAATCTGCCTGCGCACCTTCTTTCGCCTGAATCAAATGATCGCAATGAACGGTAGAAGGAACGGCAACCTTGGGCCTGCCGGCCTGCATGAATTGTAATAAAGCCATCTGAGCCGTCGCATCCTGCATGGCAACACGGTCAGGAGCAAAATTTACATAAGTTCTTGCCCTTTCAAAACCCTGAAGCGGTTGATCAACATGCAAGTGAGAGAATAATATCTTTTCAGCCAGTGTCAAGGGTCGTCCTAATACGCTGCGGGCAGCCTCAATCCGGCCCGGCAGTTCGGCATACACCCGTTTAATCATTTCAAAATCAAATGCCATACGATTAATTTAGTTTGATAACCTTCAGGCTGTTTAAAATGCTAAAAAAGTCGTTTTTAAGTTCGTTTTTTAAATATTTTAAGCTAATTCCTGCCGGTAATATTATTTTTTTTGCAAAATTAGCATAATTAAAAGTATTATTGAAAGTGTTTGTATATTCACTTAAGCTTACGTAAACTATGTACAGGTTCAAAAATTTTATTGAGTGGAAGGCTTTCGGTGTTTGTTCTGCCGTAGGAGAGAAACTGGGAATAGCCACGTCGAAGATCAGGCTTTGGTTTATCTATGTTTCATTTTTAACCCTCGGTTCGCCATTGATCGTGTACATGGTAATGGCGTTCTGGCTTAATATAAAGAAGTACATCTTCTACGCTAAGCGCAATCCACTCAAATACCTATAATCTACAATTTTGATCAGAATTGTCTATAATCTCACCGGCTACGAAGATTTCTTCAAAAAACTGGCGAAGAGTTTTGGACTAAAAATAAATGCCCGGAACGAGATCCGTTTTACCCCTCAGAAAGGATCCGGCTATTGCAGACTTGTGGTATTACCCAGTAATCTTCCGATCATAATCAGCGATTACATATCCGAAGAAAGCATATTTTATCATCGTAAAAAAACCAGCGATGAGAATTTTGTATTGAGATTGAGTTCAACCGGCGGCGGACTTTCTCCTGCCACCATCTATTTTGGAAAAACCACCCAGGAATGGTATCATATTACACCCGAACGAACCCATGTGCAGAATATTGACGTCATCATTACCAAAAAATGGTTGTATAAATACCTGGTTGATGAAGAAACCAAGAAGGTATTAATCAATTACTTCCGCCTGAAAACACCACTGGTGATTTTTGAAGAAATGGACGCCGATAAAAAGCAGCTATTCAGTGATATCTTCAAAAAATTGCCGGATGATGATCTCGCTGAATTCATCCTGCAAAACCGCATTGCACTGATCATTGAAAAGTTTCTCTACAATTTATATATCAATATTCAATCCGAATATCCGTCGGTTAACATTTCTTCGCATGAATTCAAACGCGTGCAGCTTGCGGCAAAAGAGCTGATAGAAGATTTTACACAAAAACCGCCTTCGATCGTACAGCTTTCGGCTATTGCGGCCATGAGTCCTTCCAAGCTTCAGAATCTTTTTAAAAAAATCTATGGCGCACCCATAAATCATTATTATCAGAAGGAAAGGATGCTTAAAGCCAGGTCGATGCTGATTTCCAAAAAATATTCCGTCAGTGAAACAGCAAAAGCTGTCGGATTTGAATCTGTCACTGCGTTTAAAAAGGCCTATGCAAAAATTTATGAACAATTTCCCTGAAATTTGCAGATATAACGTCTGCTATGTTACGCGAGGAATATGACAGTGTTGATTATCTGAGTTTATTGCAGAAGATAGGCAATGACTTGTCTATCCCTTTAGATAATAATGTCTTGTTGCTGCCAAGGCGTCTGGGGTCCGGATATATCATGGCTTATAATTCGCCGGACGGATATTCAATCCTGTTAAAAGACTGCAGTTTCAATGAAGGAATGGTAACGAGAAGACACGGAAACGAGACGGTTAAAACCTTTGTTTTCAGTGTGAATGAAACCATGGAGGAGGAGAAGAATTTTAGCCGGCAAAAGCTGGAAGATGTTTCCTTTTTTCTACTGAAGAATAATGCCGCTCATTTTTTCGGCGCCTGGCTGGATTCCGGTTTTTATTTTCCTCCCGGAGTAAGGGTGAAATGCATAAATATCATGCTTGAAAATGATTATCTTAAAGGTGTATTTGGAGCAAATACCTATGAGAAGTTTTCGAGTTATTATTATACACATTCCAAATTAAGCCAGCCGGAAGACATTATGGACGCCGGATATCGCAATATTCTCGATGAAATCACCGCCCTGAATTTTGATCATCCGTTCAGATTGCATTTCATTCACAACAGGATTATGCTGATGCTCGAGAAATTTGTTAGCCGAAGTTTTGAAAATCTAAATGCCGATGGTTCAAAGATCAAATTGAAAGACGATGAAATAAGGCGGCTGATAATGGTTGAATCGTTGCTCGTGAAGGATTATGCGAAAACAGCACCCACCATTTCCGAGTTATCGCGGGTAGCTGCAATGAGCCCTACAAAGCTGAAGGCAGATTTCAAAGTGTTGTATGGGATGCCGATCTACGAATACTATCAGAAGCACCGGATGCTATTTGCAAAAAACCTGTTGCAACAAAAGGAGTTTCCTGTGAAAGAAGTTGGAAGAATGGTTGGATATTCAAATCTTGGACATTTCGCTGCCAGCTTTAAGAAAGCCTTCGGGATTCTTCCAAAAAGCCTCAATGCTTCCGAAGGCAAGCCCTTGCTTAACCAGGATGAAAAAGAATTCTCCGATCCGCGATAAACATTGCTACGCGATAACCGATTTTCTGATCCTTACCAGTTGTTCCAAAATCCCTTCCAGTTTATCGAGGCGCAACATATTCGCGCCGTCACTTAATGCACAGGAAGGCTCAGGATGGGTTTCAATAAAAATTCCATCGGCACCGGCCGCAATCGCCGCTTTTGCAATCGTGCCGATCATTTCCGGGTTTCCACCGGTTACGCCCGAGCTTTGATTGGGCTGTTGCAAAGAGTGTGTGCAATCCATCACCACCGGAACCGAAAATTGCTGCATGATGGGAATATTGCGGTAATCAACCACAAGGTCGGTATAGCCAAAACTGTTTCCTCTTTCGGTCAATAGGATGTTTTCATTGCCTGCATTGCGGATCTTTTCAACCGCAAACTTCATGGATGTGCCGCTTAAAAATTGTCCCTTCTTGATATTTACGATCTTTCCTGTTTCAGCGGCAGCAACCAACAGATCGGTTTGCCTGCACAAAAAAGCCGGAATCTGCAATACATCAACCACTCTTGCCGCCATGGCTGCCTCTTCATGCGCATGAATATCGCTGGTGACCGGAAGCTGAAATTTGTCCTTCACTTTTTGCAGAAGGTCAAGCGCTTTTTCGTCTCCAAGTCCGCTGAACGAATTGCTGCTTGTACGGTTTGCCTTGCGGTAACTGGATTTGAAAATGTATGGAATTCCTAGTTTCCTGCAAATGGAAGAAACCTTTTCAGCCACCTCCATCAATAATTCTTCGCTTTCGATTACGCAAGGTCCTGCAATCAGAAAAAAGTTACGCTCATCGTACGACTGCCTGCTTAAAAGCGATTGAAAATGTTGATTCATTCAACAAAAATAGGATTTCGATTTTGATTAAGCTGCAATCAACAGTGGATTTCCCGCCTTTAAGGGCATAAAAATCCCCCGGGGTTCTGTTTATCAAAACGACTTCCGGCCGAACGCTGATCTCCTGTAACTTACATTCCCATTTCATCCGCAGATGGACCGTAGCTACCCGGAATTCTTATGTCGTTTAATCTTAAAAACACTCCAAGCTGCGCCCTGTGGTGAATAATCTGGTCGAGTGCATGCCGGATGGTTTCATACCGGGTCCAGTCGGCCAGCACCTGTTCGCCATTCCTCAAAACCCATTTTTCATCAAATTTTGACACATCTGCGTTTTCAAGTGCGGTTTTACCCTTGCTTTGGTTTTCTTCCAGAATTTTTTGCAGGTCTTCGGTCGATTCGGGTTTTGATGGCTTCCAGTCTATAGTGGCAAAATCAATTCCATTGGAATTAATGGCCATATCTACCCAGCCCGGCAGCTCGGCGAGGTGTACAGCCAGCGATTGAAAATCCATGCTTTTCGGATGTGGTTTCCAGCCAAATTTATCTTTTGGAATTAAACTCAGAAACTTCTTTGTCAGCCTTGTTTCCTGATCAAATTCTTTTTGAAGCGCTTTTTTGATATCCATCTGTTGAAAGTTTACGAATGAAAAAATTGAAGAGTTAAATATAATCAAACTAATTTCATCGTGAAGAATATCCCGGAATGTAAAATCATATTTTATTCAACTTCCCGATATATTTCAGCCAATTAAAAAAGTTAGAAGGCTTTTCCATATCCACGATCATTTCTTCCCGTTTTGCTTTGAACCAATCTGTCGGCTGCATGTTTGTTTGCTGCTGCCGGCAAAACTGGTCTAAAGCCACAAGGCTTCTCGCATTGATCGTGTTGATCATGATCAGAAATTCTTTTTTTCGCGTTTCGTCAAAGGGAAGTGACCGGATTTTTTCATTTTGAACGGCCACACGCTGCAAGAATGCCGACCGCAATTCAACAAAATCGTCACAGGTATTTATCAGCGTATAAATCTCATCTCTCGTGTCTTTGTAGAGGTCAAACAGATCATTGCCAAGCTGATAAAGCGATCCAACATAATAAAGTGCGTCCAGGAGCTGATTGTCTGCCGCCGGTTCGAGAATTTCGCGGTAGATGATTACCGAATAACCTCCTTTATCATAAGTTATCTTCTCAATCTCGGCTTTCGGTGTGGATCTGATTGTTTGTTTCACCGTCGCTTTTTGAATTTCCAGTACATTTTTTGAAGCCAGCAGATAAGCCTGTTTATCCGGTACCGACGCGATCAGGTAAGACTGGATCTCTTTGGCAATCCGGGAGAGGAAGGTTGAAGCACAGTAGTTTTCAGGATCAAATGTAATCGCTTCAATTTGAGAATGGTCGAGCTGATCGATGTCAAAAAGATCATCTCCAACGGGTGTGAGGATACCAAAAAGCGTGGCCCGTTTTCTTTCTTCCTCACTCAATTCGCCGCCCTGCAGCCGCTTATAGCTGCTACACAGGAAAGCGGTGATGAATAATCCGTAATAGGAAAGTATTTTATGGCGCTGTTCGCCCGTAAACTTTCCATCGTACTTTTTTTCCAGTTCATTCAGATAAGGGATCAGAAATCGCCGGTTGAATTTTTTCTGAAGCCTTAGCTCTTTCACGAGTGCGCTATATACACGGAAATAATTGAACCAACCCATACGCCGTTTCCTGATTCTTTTGGGCGATGAAGATAATCAAGAATGCTTGATTAGCCCGTTGAGTGCAATGCTTTAACGCCCTCTTCTTTCGGGAATCCCTTTTAATTGACTAATTTTGCACCCTAAATTAATTTTATGAATCTCGGATACTTTGAATATCCTTTACCAGCTAACGAGCCTGTATTGCAATATGCTCCGGGCTCAGCGGAAAGGAAATCTTTGAAAGCTGCGTTGAATGAATTAAAAAGTCAAACCATTGATGTGCCGATGTATATCAATGGAATAGCGGTGGAGACTTCTAAGAAAGTTTCTATTCATCCGCCCCATGAAATTGCCCATACCCTTTGTAATTACAGTGAAGGCGACCGGGAGCATGTGCAATCGGCCATCGATGCTGCATTGAATGCGAGGGAAAAGTGGAGCAATACACCCTGGGAAGAAAGAGCGCACATTTTCTTAAAGGCTGCAGATCTTCTTGCAACAAAATATCGCCCCTATATAAATGCTGCTACGATGCTTGGGCAAAGCAAAAACGCGTTTCAGGCAGAAATCGACAGCGCCTGCGAGTTGATCGATTTTTTGCGATTCAATGTTCATTTTCTTTCCGAAATATATAAACAACAGCCGATATCTTCTCCCGGTGTTCATAACCGGATGGAATGGAGAGCATTGGAAGGATTCGTTCTCGCTGTAACACCTTTTAATTTTACAGCCATCAGCGGAAATCTTCCAACCTCTGCAGCTATGTGCGGAAATGTGGTGGTATGGAAACCGGCACACACGCAAATTTTCGCTGCGCAAATGTTTATGAAAGTCCTCATTGAAGCAGGCCTTCCGGACGGTGTTATCAATCTCATTTATGTGAATGGACCGTTGCTCGGTGAAATTTGTTTTAGTCATCCTGATTTCGCAGGCGTGCATTTCACCGGTTCAACCGGTGTGTTCAATCAGATGTGGAAAACAATCGGAGAAAATGTAGGAAAATACCGCTCCTATCCACGCATTGTCGGCGAAACAGGAGGAAAGGATTTTGTGATGGTACATAAATCGGCCGATGTGGATGTAGTAGCTACAGCACTTGCGAGAGGAGCCTTTGAATACCAGGGGCAGAAATGTTCTGCCGCATCAAGAGCGTACCTGCCATCAAATCTTGCCGACGCCATCAAATCGAAATTATTCGAACAGCTGAAAAGCATGAAGATGGGAACCGTGGAGGATTTCGGAAACTTCATTAATGCGGTAATCGACGAAAAAAGCTTCGATAAGATAACCAGTTATATCGAAAATGTGAAAAAGGATGGTTCAGGAGCTTCTATTGTGTATGGAGGTAATCACGATAAATCTAAAGGATATTTCATTGAACCGACGGTCATTGAGACCACAGATCCGAAATATATCACGCTGTGCGAAGAGATTTTCGGACCGGTGCTGACGATCTATACATACGATGAAAATAAATTTGAAGAAACTTTGGAGCTCGTAAACTCAACTTCTCCCTATGCGCTAACAGGATCGATCATTGCACGTGACAGGGATGCCGTTTTGCTCGCCACCACTTCTTTGCGAAATGCTGCGGGAAATTTCTATATCAACGATAAACCGACGGGAGCCGTAGTGGGACAACAGCCATTTGGAGGCGCGAGAAAAAGCGGAACCAATGACAAGGCAGGTAGTATGATTAATCTCTATCGCTGGCTGAGTGCAAGAACAATTAAGGAGACTTTTGTTCCGGCTACTGATTATCGATATCCTTTCCTTTCAGGAGAATAAAAAAATAAGGTTGCTGAAAGGCAACCTTATTTTTTTCTTTAAAATCAATTCTAATTCCAGGTTTTTTCACCTTTCTTCATTTTTTCAAGTGTCTCACGGTAGTCGCCTTTTTCTCCTTCCCCCACCATATCCATTGCTTTTTGTTCCCACTTGATGGCTTCTTCGGTTTTTCCTGCCTTGTGTAGAAGATTGGCGTAGGTGTCCATAAACATTGGTGATTCCATTCCGCTCAGGCTGCGTTTGCTCCATTCGAGGGCAGCTTCTATACATTTTGCATCGGAACAGTTTTCAAAGACAGCCCAGGCATAGGAATTTAACTGCGATGGGCTCACATTCTCGCCGTATTTTTCCATGTAATTAAGCACGGCCGGCTGAAAATTGTCCCAGTCTTTCATTGCCTGATAATAGATAACTTTTGTTTTTGCCAACACCTGGTCTGCCTGCTGCGGATATTTTTCTGTCAGATTATTCCCTATCTCATTCCAGTTGGGAAGCGATCCTTTCTTCGGTAATTTCGGAAAAACTTCTTCCTGCATAATGATGGATAGTACGATCTCTTCAGCTTTACCTTTCCCCAGTACCGCGTCTACTTTTGCCGGATTCTCGAGCATCAGCTTAAATCCGCTGTCGGCACTCGTATTGGTCATTGATTGCAGAAGTTCGAGATTTTCTTTCGTATAGAGATCGCTTTGAGTGTTTAAATATTCATTCCCCACTTTTTCAGCCATCTCCATATCGTAGGATTTCAGGGAAGCCAGCGCCAGCTTTCTCAAAAACGCGGGATCCTTTTCGCCCGAATTGTATTTTTTTACCAGGGTGTAATATTGCGTTTCGGGATTTAAGGAAGCTTTTACCCGTTCAATAAATTCCGGAGCCGGGCTCGATCCCACGAACCGATGAACGGCTTCGCCATCGGGATTAAAAACGAGATAAGTGGGATAGGCACGAACACCATATTCCTTTGCCAGTTGCTGCCCGTCGTCAAACCAGCTTTTCACGTAATCGTTGTCGTTGTCGGTGGTGTCTAGTTGAACCGCCACCGATATGAACTTATCATTCATGAAGTTGCCCACTTCCTCCTGTGGAAATATGGTATTGGTCATATATTTACAAGGTCCGCACCAGGTAGCAAAGCAATCCATGAAAATATATTTATTCTCCGCCTTTGCTTTTTGTTTGATCTGCGCCCAGCTTGATTGCTCATCGAAACGCAATCCCTTCTCCTGGGCTTGTATTAAAAAAGGTAACACCAGTAAAACCGGTAAAAGTAATCGCTTCATAATTTATGTTTAATTGATTATTAAGTAAATATAAAATATTTTTTTCAGGGGAGGGAAACCCGGTCATTTACGGCCTGCCCAACACAACGTACGGCGGCATTTTTTCAAATCTTAATGACAAAGAACCTATTGATTATCAAGCAATTATTCCAAAAAATTTCTTAGAAAAAAAGTTCCTGAAAATAGGAAAAATGGAGGCGGTTTTGTATCTTTATGAGGCTTTGATACCGGTAAATCCAAAGCCCTATTCTTAATTTATTCTTCATTTAAAACAATCTATGCAAGACTTTGTATACCGCGAACGCGTATTTGAAGCGGTTCAGGAAATGAACAGCTTCAGCTCTACATTTTTTACTTCAGTACTTAATATTGTTATGAGTGGTGAGATGAAAGAGTGGTCAGACAACGTGCCGATAGGAGAGGCGCACGTCTTTGATATCGCATTACTGGAAGCGTGTGAAGATGAAAACGTGAAAATAACCACTGCTCTGCTGAAGAAATTGTATGAAACCGTCAGCACCCTTTGTAATCTAAACAATATTGAAATGAGGCAACTGGGCGAGGAGGAAGACAATTTCAGTAAAGGAGGCGGATCGGAGGATGACGAGGATGATGAATTTTATGACGAAGACGATGATTGGTTGGACTTTGAGGATGAGCCGGAGGAAGATGCGAACGAAGATGAGGAAGAAGATGAAGACGATGAGGGCGATGACTGGTTTTCCCAAAATCCGTTTTTGAATTATAAATAGCAGCTGTAAAATTTTTTTCCCGGTAATATTATTATTTTCCTATCTTTCTTTTTCATCTTCTCGCCTTAATTTATGAATGAACAAACAGCTGCCATGACCATTGAATCGATCAGAGTATTAAAAGGCCCGAATTACTGGAGTATCAGCAGGCCTAAATTGATTGAGATGCGGTTAAACCTCGGAGAGATCGAGGAATTTCCCACCAACAAGATCGAAGGATTTTCTGAACGATTGGAATCTTTGTTCCCCACGATGTACGAACACCGTTGCAGTGAAGGAGTTCCCGGCGGTTTTTTCAAACGGGTGAAAGAAGGCACCTGGATGGGGCACGTGATAGAACATATTGCGCTGGAGCTTCAGACGCTGGCCGGAATGGATACCGGATTTGGCAGAACCCGTTCAACCGGCGAGTATGGTGTCTATTATGTAGTTTTCAGTTATTTAGAGGAAGATGCCGGGGTTTATACGGCGAAGGCAGCCGTTAGAATTGCCGAACAGCTAATAAAAGGAAACCCGGTTTCCCTCGACGATGATATCAAAAATCTTCGCGAAATCAGGGAAGATACCCGGCTTGGACCGTCTACAGGAGCCATTGTCGAAGAGGCGGTGAAACGTGGAATTCCCTTCATAAGGCTCAACAAACAGAGTCTCGTTCAATTAGGTTATGGTGTGCATCAAAAAAGAATTAGAGCAACAATTGCGAGCACTACGAGCACTATTGCCGTGGACATTGCAGGTGATAAAGAAGAAACGAAGGAACTGCTTGGAGAAGCGGAAATTCCGGTTCCGCGGGGATTGGTAATCAAAAGGGAAGATCAACTCGAATCTGCAATCGGCCGGCTCGGCTATCCTATTGTGATCAAGCCGATTGATGGCAATCATGGAAAAGGAAATACCACCAATATTACTTCTTTCGAACAGGCTATAAAAGCGTTTCAGGCTGCAAAAGAATACAGCAGAAGGGTGATTGTAGAAAAATATATTACAGGATTTGATTTCCGGGTATTGGTGATCAATTATAATTTTGTCTGTGCTGCCCTTCGTACTCCGGCAAGTGTGGTGGGCGATGGGGTACATTCCATTCAGCAACTGATTGATATTACAAACGCGGATCCGCGCAGAGGTTTCGGACACGAGAAAGTGCTTACACAGATAACGGTTGACGATTTCACCCAAAAGATGTTAGATGATGCCCGTTACTCACTCGAAACGATCCCGGCAGCAGGTGAACGGATATTATTAAAGCCAACCGCAAACCTATCAACCGGAGGAACTTCCACAGATGTGACCGATGAAGTACATCCTGAAAATATCGTGATGTGTGAGAGGATCGCGAGAATTATCGGTTTGGATATCTGTGGAATTGACATTATGGCTACCGATCTGAAATCGCCCGTCTCGCAAAACGGCGGAGCCATTCTGGAGGTAAATGCGGCTCCAGGCTTCAGAATGCATATTGAACCGGCAGAAGGTTTACCGAGAAACGTGGCCGAGCCGGTAATTGATATGCTTTTCCCAAACCGTGGAAATGGAAGAATTCCCATCATAGCCATTACAGGTACCAACGGAAAAACAACCACCACAAGGCTTACTGCTCACATTTGCAAAACAGCGCGCAAAAAAGTGGGATACACAACCAGTGATGGCGTATATATTCAGAATCAATTGCTGATGAAAGGCGACTGCACGGGGCCGCTGAGTGCTCAATTCGTGCTTCGCGATCCAACCGTAAATTTTGCGGTGCTCGAATGCGCAAGAGGTGGCTTATTGAAATCAGGACTGGCGTTTCAGCATTGCGATGTTTCCATTGTTACCAATGTTACAGCCGATCATCTCGGGTTAAACGGGATCGACAATTTGCAACAAATGGCAAAGGCGAAGAAAGTAATTCCTGAAACCACCTTCCGGCATGGGTATGCAATCCTCAATGCCGATGACGACCTCGTTTATGAGATGCACGAAGACCTCGATTGTAATGTTGCCTATTTCAGTATGGATGAAAAAAATCCGCGCATTCAAAAACACATTGCAAAAGGCGGATACGCTGCGGTTTATGAAAATGGTTACGTTTCCATCATGAAAGGAACCTGGAAAGTACGGGTAATGAAGGTGCGTGATATTCCGATAACGTATGGAGGAAAGGCATTGCACAATATAATGAATACACTTCCGGCAGTGTTGGCAACTTATCTTTTTAAGGAAATTTCAATTGAAGACATCCGCACTGCGCTGGAAACCTTTGTTCCATCACCGGCGCAAACGCCCGGCCGGCTGAATCTTTTCGACTTTCAACACTTCAAATTTTTGGTAGATTTTGCCCATAATCCGGCTGGTCTCGAACTGCTTTGCGACTTCGTATGTAAGCTGGAAGGAAGTCCGAAAGTGGGTATTATCAGTGGAACCGGTGACCGGCGGGATGAAGATATTAAAGAGCTGGGCCGCATCTCGGGACGGTGTTTTGAGGAGATTATTATCAGACAGGATAAAAATCTGAGAGGAAGAACCGCTGAGGAAATAGTGAACCTGCTCATAGAAGGCATCAATGAAACCAAAGAAAAGGCAATTCCCATAAAAATCATTTATAATGAGAAGGAAGCCATCATGTATGCATACGAAAATGCCAAACCGGGCTCACTGGTAACCATAATGTGCGATGTAGTGGCAGAGGCTTTAGACCTGATTAAAGGACTCAAGGAACGGGAAGACCTGCAGGTTCTCAGTGAAAAGCAAAGGCCACTGGAGAAACAGGAAGAAGAGACAGAATAAAGCCTGTTGATGTGGCCAATTAAGTGCTGCTTAAAATTTCACCTCAAATTTTTTTACCAACTTAATTTTGCAATTAAGAGATTGTGCTTATTTTAGTGCCCTAAAATTTATAATTTAAAACACAAATGGCTGAGAATGTGATTTTTTTGATCGAAAAAATTGCCGTTACATTTGCTAAACAATCAACAACCAGAAAGTAAATGAAAATTTTTAAAGCGCTGAACTTATCCCTTATCCTTTCCAGTCTTTCCCTTTTATTTTTAATGAGCCTTCAAACATCCTGCACCACTGAAAGGATTGCCATGCTCAAGGACATTCCCGATACCACCTCTCTGAGGTACTATAGCCTTGCACCGTATACTCCGCCAATTGTAAAACTTGATGATATCTTAAACATTGTAATTCAAACATTAGATCCGCAGGCAAATGCCATTCTGAATCAGGGAAACCTCCCTGTAAATTCAGGAGCTGTAAGTGGCGGTAATCTGAACCAGACGGTAATTGCGGGCTATCTGGTAAGCAGAAGCGGTTTTGTGCACATGCCTTATATCGGCGATGTAAAGGTGAGTGGAATGACTACAGATGTTATTCGTGATACAATTTTCAACCGCATTGCGTTTTACTTCAAAGATCCGGTGGTAAACGTGCGGTTTGCCAACTTTAAAGTAACCGTGTTGGGAGAAGTGAAAAATCCATCCACCTTTATTCTTCCCAATGAGAAGCCAAGTGTGATTGACGCATTGGGATTGGCAGGTGATATGACAATCTGGGGAAGAAGAGATAATGTGTTGTTGATGAGGGACAACGACGGCAGGAAAGAGGTAACAAGATTGAATCTTGACAGTTCCAAAGTTATAAGTTCACATTACTTCTATCTGCGCCCCAATGACGTGATTTATGTGGAAGCATCCCCATCCAAAGTGGAATCAACAGACGCCTACCGCAACCGCAATTTTGCCATTATCAGTGCCAGTTTAGCATTTTTAACAATTTTAACCTCCAGAATATTATTTAAATAAGCTGGATTATTCCTTATTTTAGATTGATTTTCAGTAATTGATATTTAAGCATATGCAAAACAGTAACAACGGTAAAATGGCGCCTGTTCCGGGTCCGTTTACCCACGAGAGTGAAGGGTTTGATTTTAAATTTTTGGTGGCGAAAGTGGCGGGTAACTGGAAATGGTTTGCGCTGTCGCTGTTTCTTTGTATCCTATTTGCGGTTATCTATTTATTATATGCCATCCCAACCTTTACTATTTCTGCCAGAATCCTGGTAAATGGGGTTAATGCAAATAAGGTACAAAGTGGTGCAACCGAAACCGATCTGTTGCAAAAACTCGGGCCCTTTTCTCAAAATGCCGATGTTAATAACGAATTGTGGGAGCTGCATTCCCGCAGCTTAATGGAACAGGCGGTTCGTGACCTGCAGATGAATGTTTCCTATTGGGCACAAACCGAAACAAGATTTGCAGAGGTTTATAAAAAATCTCCTTTTTTCATCAACCTGCTCGATCTGAAAGGCGGTCTCGACAATCCGCTCGCCTGGGAAGTACGAATTGATGGCGATAAGGTTAAGTTCATGGACAATTACACCAACGATAAATTTACCTTAACCTGGGGAGATACGGCAAAACTGAAGTTTTGCACTTTTGTGCTGCTGCAGAATCCGGAAAAAATCGTTAAGAATCCGAATTTCCCGATGGAATTGAAAATTGCTCCCTATGATCCAACCTACTATGCGATTTCAGAAAGTTTGCTCACATATCTTTCGGGAACCAACTCAACTTCCATCGATGTAACGATGGATTATTCCGTTCCCCAGAAAGGTGAAGACTATCTGAATTATCTGATTAGTCTCTACACCAAAAGAAAGATCGATGCAAACAATAAGGTGGCAGACAGCACAATTGCTTTCATCGATGAAAGGATAAGCGGCGTTGCACACGAGTTGGGAAATGTGGAATCAGGGATCGCTGCCTATCAGAGAAACAATCAAATTACCGATATCGTAGAACAGGGAAAATTTTTGATCTCTCAAAACAGCGATGCGTCTAAAGAGCTTGCAGCCCAGGAAGCGCAGATTGAGTGGGTAAAATCTCTGGAAAATTACCTTCGTGACCAAAGCAATAACCACGGTACAATGCCAACAGTGGCTCCGGTAACCGATCAGGCGTATATTAGCCAGGTTGAAAAATACAACGGCCTGCAACAGCAGCGAAATCAGTTGCTGGTAAATACTACCGAGAATAACCCCGCTGTCAAAACCATTGACGCGCAACTATCCTCGATACGCAGTAATCTCCTCAGCACACTCGGATCATACAGGGAAGGCCTGGAAGGCAAGAAAGCCAATCTCCAGGAAAGAAGCAGTAATGTTGCTTCCTCCATTCAAAAGATGCCGGGTCAGCAAAAACAGATCCTCGAATCTTCGAGAAGACAGGATGTATTGCAACAATTATATGTCTATCTGCTGACGGTAAGAGAACAAACAGCGGTAACCAAATCAAACCAGATTGCGCCGGTAAGGGTTATTGATCCGGCCAAGGCAAGCGTTTATCCTTGGTGGCCAAATAAGATCATCGTTATCATTGCCGCAATCTTTCTCGGATTGCTGATACCGGGAGCAGTCATCCTTATTAATGAACTGAATAACAATAAGGTATTAACTCCCCACGACATTACAGCAGCTACTTCGGTACCGATCATTGCGGAGATCAGCCATTCAAAGTCAGGTCGACGGGTGGTAGTTACCAAAGAATCGCGTACAGCAGTAGCCGAACAATTCAGAACGCTTCGTACAGATCTGTTTTTCAAATTATCCGCCACCGGGAAAAAGGTTATCATGTTAACCTCAACCGTTAGCGGAGAAGGAAAATCTTTTGTCACCCTTAATCTTGCTACCGCTATGGCGCTGGCCGGAAAAAAGGTGCTGTTGATAGATATGGAACTGAGAAAAGCGCAGTTGAGTAAAGACCTTGGTCTTACCGAATCCAAAGGGCTGGCTGACTATCTTGAGAAGGGCACACCCCTTTCAGAAGTAATTCAGGCTTCCGGAATCAACGACAATCTCTGGTTCCTCGCCTCCGGCAATCTCGCATCTAATCCTTCAGAAACCTTACTCAACAGCAATATGAAGGACTTGTTTGATGACGTTCGTGAAAAATTTGATTTCATCGTTTTAGATACGCCGCCTGCTGCAATCGTTACAGATGCAATGGTGATAAACCGCTTTTGCGATCTTACACTTTATGTTGTCAGACAAAGGGTAACCTTTAAAAAGCATGTGGATGTGATTGAAGAGATGAAGTACAATGAGAAATTAAAAAATGTGTATGTCATTTTAAATGATGTAAATCAGGTTGCGGGATACAATAGCGGATATGGAATCGGATTCAGGTTTGATGAAGATTTCGGCTACTATCACAAGGAAATGCCAACTGAAAAGCGCCCGTTGTTAAAAAGGATTTTCCCCGAAGTTTAAGATGAAAAATTTATCGAAACCGCTGATAATTATTGGGTCGGGAAGGTCCGGTACCACCATCATTTCTGAAATAGTTTTTCGGCACGAATGGCTTGCCTGGCCTTCCAATTACCAGCAGAAGTTCCCGGCATTGCCACAGATTAATCTTTGCCGTCGACTCTTTGAAAACGGGTTGTGGCATTTATACGGACAGAAGCGACAGTTGAATTCTGTTTCTGTCCTCAACAAGATACTTTTCAAACCGGGTGAGGCCTACGACTTTTGGGAGCACATAACGGGACCGGACATTGATTTTTCAAGAGGCTTTTTGTTGAACCGTGTTGCAGGTGAAAAGGAAAAAGAAAAGATTTTGAAAGCTTTTTCAGGCCTCGTAGCCTATCAGGGTAAAAAACGGCTTGCATTCAAGATTACCGGGCCGGCAAGAATCGGATATCTCCAGAGTATTTTTCCGGATGCCTGTTTTGTCAATATTGTTCGCGATCCAATGGAAACAATTCATTCCTGGCTGCATGTTGATTTTTGGCAGGAACAGGGAAAGAACCAGCTTTGGTGGACCGGCGCTTATTCTCCTGAGGAAGAAAAATGGGCCGCTGAAAACAGTTCGAATGCCGAGGCCCTTGCGGCGCTTCAATATAGAAAACTGATGGAAACGACGTCATGGGAGATTGAAAAATATAAGGTCAATTGTCTGGAAGTACGCTATGAAGATTTTGTTGAAAATCCTGAAGCCGTAATCAATCAAATCATTTCTTTTTCACAGCTACCGCCCTCTTCACGTGTTTCTGGATACCTGAGGAATTTGAAGATCTACAATCCCGGAAAGAACCGTGCAGGTGTGAAAAATCAAAAAAATGAAATGTTGCATCAGATTTTGGACGGCAGGTTTGAGTTTTCATCGGGGCTCTCGGTTGAAAAGCAGTGATCAGCACTTTCAAAAATAGAATGGCTACAGTGGGCAATATGAATGGTTATCCTGATTATGCGGTCAGGGGAGCCGGTTTTTTTGATAACGTTTTATATATTCGCTGTTAGTTTTATCAGCGAAGGCCTTAGACAGCAGCAGCGAATTGAGTAAGTATGGGGGTAAATAAACAAAAACTAGTAAAATCGGGGATCTGGCAATTTTCAAATACGATAGTTGTCATTTTTTCGCAAATTGTTGCTAACGCAATCATTGCCCGCTATGTTACCAAAAAAGAATTTGGTATCATGGCCATCACCAATGCCTTTATCAATTTTGCCTCCTTCTTTTCTGAGGCCGGAATGGGCGATGCGCTGATGCAGCGCAGAGAGATTGAACAACAGCACAAAAATGCCGCCCTCTTTTTTAGCGTTGGTCTGTCCGCAGTTATTTATTTGATTTTATTTGTTATATCGCCCTATGTGGCGGACTTCTATGGTGATCCGATCCTGATTCCGGTGTTACGGGTGTTGGGATTGAGTTTTATCTTCCTTTCCTTAGGATCATCCTCCTTCAACCTGCTTCAGAAAAACTTTAAGTTTAAGCACGTTTTTTTTAGCGACAGCCTTAGTTTGTTCTGTTCCAATGTACTCGGCGTTATACTCGCAATGAAAGGATATGGCGTTTGGTCGCTCGTTTATTCCATCCTGTTTTACAACATTGGACGGCTGGTGATGGTTTGGATATTGGAGCCGATTCCGATCTTGCTTGGTGCCCAATTAAGACATTGGAAAGATCTTTTTAATTACGGAATGGGACTGACGCTCATAAGGATTTACAATTTCATGAGCGGATTTGGCATCATGTTGCTGATTGGTAAACTCGTGCCCATTCAAACATTAGGAACTTTTGAAAGGTCGTACAGAATCAGCAATATTCCGGTTCGTTACCTGGGTGACATGATTCAAAAGGTAATGATGCCTTTTATGGTGAAGATCAACGATGAAAAGGAAAAGCTTTTCAATTTCTTCTACCGAGCACTCACGTTTTCCAATGCTTTGCTGCTCCCGATAAGTGTATTCATGCTCGTGTTTTGTAAACCGATTGTTTTGATTTTGCTGGGAAGTAAATGGAAGGATGCGGTCTTGCCGATGCAGATCTTGTTTCTTTCGGTTCCCTTCAGGATAACGACCAAGGTTTCTGATGTCTTGATGCGCGCCACCAATCTGGTATTTAAAAATGCAAACCGAAAATTGCAATACGTTATTGTTTTGTTCGTCTCCGTGTTTTTTGCAAGTTATTGGGGTATTACCGGCATTGCCATAGCGGTTACCGGTTCTGCAATTTTCAGCTATGCATCGATGTTGTTTACCATCAAAAGAAGGTTGTTTTCGGAAGGTTGGAAAAAGCTGATGTTCAGACCATTTGCAGATGGATTAACGTTAAGCGTATTTTTTGTAACGCCCTCTTACTTCCTCTATCTGCTATTAATGCGCATATTCGATCAAAATGAATTATTATCCTTCTCCATTCTTTGTGTTCTTTTGGGTGCCCTGATGGCATTCGCTTTCTTCAAACGTCCCAGGCTATTGGGTGAAGATTTTGTAATGCTTAAAAAGGAACTGACCAAAATGATGAAAAACAGGGGTAAAAAGGGCGGTGGAAAAGGGAAAAAAAGGAGATTTGCGGAACAGCAGGAAAATAACGTGGCGCAGATAAACGAATAGGTTAAAAGTAAAAGAAAATGGTAATTTTTAAGTTCATTTGTAAAATAAATAATTGAGAAATGCTCCCCAATTTTATTATCCTCGGTCCTCCAAAATGTGCTTCCAGCTCACTTCACTATTATTTGGGACAGCATCCTGAAATTTATACTTCAAAAGTGAAGGAAACAGAGTTTTTTAGCCGCCACTATGAAAAAGGCCTGAATTACTATGCGCACTATTTTGAGGAGGGGAAGGGAAAAAAAATGATTGGAGAGGCAACCCCTACCTACAGCTTTCTGCCGTTTGTTGCGGACCGGATAAAGGAAAATCTGCCGGATGTTAAATTGATCCTGTGTTTCAGAAATCCGCTTGACCGGACGTTTTCGAGCTGGTTGATGCAGAAAGGTATGGGAAAGGAAAAACTTTCTCTACGGGAGTCGATTGACATCAATCTGAAGCAAATGAATTACGTTTCGCTTGAAGGAGAAAAGGGAGTAGAAACCTGGGCAAATGCGCTCGGAAATTATAATGCAGATGAATCAAGGCTACGCACCTATGTGCAGGGTGGAATGTTCAACAACATTTTAGATATCTATTACAAAAGGTTTGATCCCTCCCGTATAAAAGTTGTTTTTCTCGACGACCTCAAGAACGACTTTAATGGTACAATGCAATCAGTATTTAAATTCTTAGGGGTTGACGACAGTTTTATTGTTCCCAATAATGAAGTGGTAAATTTTCATTTCGACCGGAAAGCAAACAAAATAACAAACAAGTTGTTTGGAATACAAGGAACCAAGTTCCTGATCGGACTTACACCTGTAGGATTGAAAAAACGGTTGAAGAAAGCCTGGAAAACGAAAAATCCACCCAAACTGAATCAGGAGGATCGGCTTTATCTTTGGGAAATTTTCAAAGACGATATTGAAGCATTGGAAAAGAAAACCGGTCGCGATCTGTCTGACTGGAATCCATTATTCAAAAAACAACTGGTTGGAAACACTTCCACTTAAGTCGGATAAACTTATATAAAAATGAACCTGAAGTTAAGTGTAATCTGGTATTGGACGGCGAATGTCCTCATTCTGGCAATGGTCTGGATTTCAATGTATCTCAATAATAGCTGGCCATTGCTTGCGGTGGCGGTTCCGCTTATCCTGCTTGATCGTGCTTATGTAGTTCCGATATTAATCACCATTGCTGCCATTGAAGGCTCTTTTAAGGTCGAAGACGCCGCTTCGCAGGCTGAGTCAACGGCCATTCTTTTGGTGTTCCCCTTCTTTATTTACGATTATATTACCAACAACAAAGTAAAGATTCCGTTTAAGCTTTCTCTCTTATACATATTTTTTGGATTCTTTGTGATTCTGGGAATGTATATCTATAGTATGCATCCGCAGATTAAACAATACCTCGCCCCGCTGATGACGCAAATGCCGAAAGGGGTGGTGGGCCTCATCATCAAAATGGTTATGAAGTTTCTGAAAATAGTATTTTTCTTCATGTTTTTGAAGATTCTGATCAATAAGGACCGTGAGCTGATCAGCCGATCTCTGAACCTGCTGAAAGATCTAACGCCCTTTGTGATCGGCATGGTGTTGCTCAACATGACACTGTATGGGGTAGTGACCGAAAAATTTCAAACGATGCACTTCGGCGATTCCCACCACGGCGACTTTTCCGCAAACATGAATGCACTTGGCGTTTTCCTTTATATTGGTCTCCTTGAAAAAAAGACCTCGTTTTTCAAAAGGTTGATAAACCTGGGAGGATTGGCCTGCCTCCTTATCATCATTATGAACCTGGCATCGAGAAACGGATTGTTGTGCTTCTGTATACTCGGAGTGCTGGCCGGTGGTTTGGGAATTTGGAATAAAAACTGGGGAACAAAGTTTTCGATTATTATTACTGCTCTTTTCGTAGTGGCAATCTGCGCCTATATTTTCAAAGACTCCCCCACTGTTGAAAGATTTATTTATCAAACAACGGAAGAAGGAGGCGGTGACCGCTTGAGCTACTGGTCGGCCGGTCTGCAATCACTGAAGGAAGATCCTTTATTCGGTCTGGGAGGCGATGAAACTTCGGCCCTGTATGCGGTTGGCCGGTATTCTCCCTGGGTAGAAGATCATGTAATGCACAACACCTTTATTGAGTTTGCTGTTGAATATGGCATCCTTGGATTTATATTTTACTGCATCTTTCAATATGTTATTCTCTATCACGCTTACAAGAATTTCATGTTTGCGGTCACCTATAATAAGATCTTGTTGGCTGCTCCAAGCATAAGTTATTTTCTTTCCATCTTTGCCGGATTATTTGTGAGCCGTGTGTGGGAGTCTACCCTGTGGTATAATATGACGCTGATCTTTGCAATTTATATTCTTTACCGGATGCCCATTGAAATAGCGATCAAAAAAAGAAAGAAATACGCGATCTATGGAATGCCGGATCCGCTGCAAAATGCGATGCAGTTATTACCCACAAATGTTTAAGGAAAACTTCAATGGCAATGGATAAATTTTTGGAAAAAAACGGAGGTCTGCTTAACAAGCCTATCATTATTTTTGGAACCGGAAGGTCTGGCACCACCGTTATTTCTGATATCATTTTCCATCATCCTGACCTTGCATGGCATTCAAACTATCAGGAACTATTTCCTAATTCTACCAAAATAAATTACTTCCGCCGGCTGTTTGATAATTCTCTGTGGAAGTTGGTTGGAATGAATACGCAGAATAATAAAACCCTGATTAACCAGCTTTTTTTTCGCCCGATTGAACGTTATGATTTTTGGGAGGCGCTAACGGGCAAGCGTATCGATTTTTCCAGAGGATTTTTACTCGATCAAACGGCCACTGAGGAGGAGAAATACAAAATGCGAAGGCATTTTGCAGCCATGGTGAAATATCAAAACCGTAAAAGGCTCACCTTTAAAATTACCGGTCCCGCAAGAATGGAATTCCTTCATTCAGTTTTTCCCGACGCGGTTTTCGTGCAAATCATCCGCGATCCGGTAGCGACTGTGCGCTCATGGCTCGAAGTGGGATGGAGCGATAAGATAACGGATCAATTATGGTGGACCGGCGCATATACCGAAGAAGAACTGGCAACGGCCAGGCGTCTTTCATCAGATCCTCCTTTATTTGCCGCTTTTCAGTATAAAAAACTGATGGAGGCTACACAATACGAAATGCAGAAGACAAAGGCAACGGTATTTAGCGTTCACTACGAAGACTTTGTAAAAGATCCGCAAACATTCGTCTCAAAACTTATAAAGTCGGTAGGATTGAGTCCGGCAAAGGAAGTGGATGAATTTATGCAGAAACTTTCGGTTCAAAACCGTAATCAACGGCCTTCATCTTCCTCTAAAACAGTATTGGATGATCACACAAAAGAACGAATCAGAATGCTGGTAGGTTCCGCCACACTTAATCAAAACGTATGAGAATGGGGAATACAACCGTTAGATATGAAGAACTGCTCGAAAAGCCCATCATCATCTTTGGTAGCGGCCGGTCAGGAACAACGATAATTTCGGAGATCATCTTTCAGCATGAAGATCTAGCCTGGCACAGCAACTATCAGGAACTCTTTCCTTCTTCCACTTCCATAAATTATTTGAGAAGGTTGTTTGATAACCGCCTTTTCCGTCTTGTCAGGTTTTGGAGTTTTGTGGGAGTAAGTAAGAATACGCGCCAAAAATGGTCGTCGTTTCTAAACCTGATTAAGTTTAACCCGATTGAGCGCTACGATTTCTGGGAACATATTACGGGTCCGAGAATCGACTTTTCAAGAGGTTTTTTGCTGAATGAAACCGCAACGCCGGAAGAAAGGCTCAGAATCAGAAAGCATCTTGCAAAACAGGTGAAATACCAGGGCAGAAAGCGGCTGATCATGAAATTTACCGGTCCTGCCCGTCTGGAATATTTGTCCAGCATTTTTCCGGATGCCGTGTTTGTAAGCATTACCCGTGAACCGGTAGCTACCATTCGTTCGTGGTTGCAGGTGGGGTTTTGGCAAACCAAAGGAATTAACCGTTTGTGGTGGGTTGGCGCCTATTCTCCCGAAGAAGAAGCGGAAGCAGAAAAGCTGAAAGACGATCCTGCCTTAATTACTGCCTTTCAGTATAAAAAGCTGATGGAAACCACAGAAATGGAAAGGTTGAAACTCGGTGTGCCGCTACTCGAAACGAGGTATGAAGATTTCGTCAAAAACCCGGATGCTTTTATAAAAAACATTTTGCGGTTCGTCAAACTTCCTGATTCAAGATACGTAGAACGCTACCTGCACGAGATGGTAGTAAGTAACCGCAATAAGGTTCCGTCAAAAAAAATGAATTTTTCCGATGAAACCACCAGACGAATCCTCGAAATAACAGGGCAGACGTCCAATACATAAGTTTATTGCCGTTATTTTGCTCCTTTACAAAAAATGTTATTTATTAGCTTTCAACAAAAATACAGATGGTGCAAGCCGACAAAATAAAAGTGGCCCATGTTATCAGGGTTTTTAGTTATGGTGGAGCAGAAGTCCTGCTGCGGGAGTTTTTTGCACAGCGCGAATTTAAAGAAAACGTGATCTCCGATCTGTTTGTTTTAGACCATATAAAACTGGGATTAAAAGACGATGTAACCTCCAATATCCGGTCATTTCATTACTATAAGATCACAACCTGGAGGTTTTTGTTTGAATACGGCAGGTTTCTTTCCGATATAAAAAAAGGCGGTTACGATGTGGTGCACATGCACTTACCGGTGGCCGGCTGGATGGGCGTACTCGCGAAGTTGTTTGCGCCAAAAACACGTTTCATTTACAGTGAACACAATCTCGTTAACCATTACAGCCGCTACAATTATTATCTCAGTGGTTTGACTTACGGGTATTTTGACTCTGTAATCTTCGTGTCGGAGGAAGTTGGAGAAGTGATTCGCAAAATTCAGAAAAAAGGATTTTATTCCACAAAACATGCGGTAACTATTCTCAATGGTATTGATACCGCAAAGTTTCATAATCCTTCCGTAAACGGCTTGGAAGGAAGGAAACTTACGGTCGGACTGGTAGCCCGGTTCCGGCCGCAAAAGCGTGTGGATCGCTGGGTGGAAGTGGCAGCTGCGCTTCATCGAATCAATCCTGATATTCAGTTTCTCATGGTAGGAGATGGTCCTGATGATGAAATGCTTCGCCGGAAGATTTCTGAACTGAAGCTGGAAAATGTAATTCAATTGCCCGGAAAGTTAAACGACACATTAGCAGTATATAAACAACTGGATGTATTTCTTCTCACGAGTGATTTTGAAGGATTGCCGCTGGCGTTACTCGAAGCGATGAGCTGCGGCTGCGTTCCCGTTGTAAGTAATGTAGGGGGAATCAAACAGCTTGATCTTCAGGGAATCGGGTACAAATTTGATGAATTTGATCCGGAGGAAATCGCAGGACGCATCAATGAATATGCTCAGAATCATCAAAAATTATATACCGAAAAGAATAAGGCGAGGGAATTTGTGATACAGAATTATTCTCTTTCAAAACAGGTTAGCGAGATCATCGATCTGTATAAACAAGGTCGCTAGACCTCCGGTACTTAAAAACGTCAAGATTATGCGTAATTGGAACGGCTGGTGGATGATCGCTATTATCATGCTGATCATTGATTTCTATGTTTTTCTGACCATAAGATCGGTTTCGCAAAACAGCAGTGAAAAAATCAGGATCTCGATTTTTAGTTTGTACTGGATCATTTCTGCCGGCGCTTTATGTACCATCATCTTTTTTCCCTACATAAAGTATTTTCAGACTCATATCGTTGCGAGGAATTATGTTTTCACGATCATCGTTGCTTTATTTTTTGCGAAAGTAATTGCGGCTTTATTTTTCCTGGTCGATGATCTCCGTCGCGGACTTTTGTGGTTGATGGCGTTGGTTTTTCCGCAAACGGGTGTCGATTTTGTAAGCCAGGGCAAAAGCCTTTCCCGTTCAGCCTTCTTAAGCTGGTTGGGCCTCGCAGCGGGCACGGGATTATTTGGCAGCCTCCTTTACGGATTTTCCAACAAATACAATTATACGGTCAGAACCATTCGACTGAAGTTTTCCAATCTTCCGGCTGCTTTCAGGGGATTAAAGATCGTTCAGGTAAGCGATATCCATAGCGGAAGTTTTACCGATAAGGAAGCGGTCAGTCGTGGCGTGGACCTTATAATGGCCCAGAACGGAGATCTGATATTGTTTACCGGTGATCTGGTAAATGATAAAGCGGAGGAGATGGAAAATTATATGGACGTCTTTAGCCGTTTTCGTGCGCCCCTCGGAGTTTTCAGCACTTTGGGAAATCATGATTACGGTGATTACGCCGCCTGGCCGAGCAAACAAGCCAAGGCCGAAAATCTGGAGCGCCTGATAAAACTCGAGGCAAAACTCGGATGGAAATTATTGATGAATGAGCACGTGGTACTGGAGAAAGATGGTCAGCAAATTGCCCTGCTTGGCGTGGAAAACTGGAGCGCATTCGGAAACTTCCCAAAATACGGAAAACTGAACGAGGCTTATGCGGGAACGGAGAAATATCCGTTCAAAATTCTGATGAGCCACGATCCCAGTCATTGGGATGCGCAGATCAGGCCCGAATATCCCGACATCGATCTCACTTTGTCCGGACATACACATGGGATGCAGTTTGGCGTAGAAAATCCATATTTCAGGTGGAGTCCTGTTCAGTGGTTTTATAAGGAATGGGCTGGATTGTACCGCGAGGGAAGACAGGTATTGTATGTAAACCGCGGATATGGATTTATCGGCTATCCCGGCCGGGTAGGAATATTGCCCGAAATTACGGTGATAGAATTGACATAAAACCGGGTAGAGAAAAACATCGCATCTCTACCCGGCATTTCGGCTTTGCTTATTCCTGCACGGCTGCCATCTTCGAATTCAACAACAGCAATTCGCTTATCTGCACTTCGGTGATGTATTTTTTCACACCGTCTTTATCGTTATAATTGCGGCTTACAAGTTTACCTTCTACCACAACCTCTGATCCTTTGTCGAGAAACTTTTCGGCTATATCTGCTACTTTCCCCCAGGCAACGATCCGGTGCCATTGCGTTTCCACAACCTTTTCTCCTTTGGCATTTCGATAGGTTTCACTTGTGGCGATGTTGAAGCTTGCGAGCTTTTTACCGTTTTCGGTATTGCGGATTTCAGGTTTTCCACCTAAATTTCCGATGAGCTGAACTTTGTTTTTAATTGCGTACATAGTGGTAAGTTTTTTGTCCCTGCGGACGGTTTTAAAATTTTTTATTTCATTTGACCGGCGCCCAAATCAACGAGACAAATATCGATTCGACAAAAACGATTACCCGGCTTTTAAATCCTTGCTTACGGATATATCCGTTTGCAAACGCTTACATTTTGGAAAATTGCTTTAATTTACAATCAACTCTACAACCATGACGAACAATAAATCAACCAGTACTTGTTTGGCCTGCCAGAAACCCCTGAGGGGCAGATCCGATAAAAAATTTTGCAATGATTATTGCAGAAATTCGTACAACAATCAGCTTAAAGGCGTAGTAAACAATACGATGAGAAACATCAACCATGCACTTGGAAAGAACCGCAGGATACTTGAATCTTTCATCCCGGCTGCTGAAAAAATGGGAAAGGTGTCAAGGGATAAACTGTCTGAAAAGGGCTTTAATTTCAAATACATCACCCATATATACACAAATAAGGCAGGAAATAATTACTATTTCTGCTATGACTATGGATACCTGCCGCTGGAAAACGATTGGTATCTGATCGTCAAAAGGAAAGATAGCAATAACTGAAGGCTTGCTTGTTTAAGGAAATCCGAACCGAGGAAGCTTATTCGATCGGTTTATTGGAAACAGCAGCAGAAGATGTTGTTGAAGCAGCTGAAGCAGTGGTGGTTCTGTCTTTTTCCGTCATTCCTGATTCCAGTTCCTTTTTCACATTATCTTTCGCGTCATTGAATTCCCGGATGCCTTTTCCCAGTCCACGCATAAAATCAGGAATTTTCTTAGCGCCGAATAGTACCAGGATCACAACCGCAATTAATAATATTTCCTGAAATCCAAGATTGCCCATAACATTAAATTTAGAGTGTAAAATTATTGAGAAAAAAATGAAATCCCGGTTTCATTTTTCAAAAATTAACAATAACCAACCCGTCTCCTCAAATTGCAAATAAGCTAACAATATTTTACCAGTGATACGTGAGTGAAATGCTATCTTTGCGCCTCAAAAAAACGTTCTTTCTTTACAATGATCAGCAGACGAAATATACGTGTTAAGGTGATGCAGGAGCTATATGCCTGCCAGACAGACGAGAACAGAACAGGAAAATCCGATCCTGTAAAAAACCTTCAAAAGCAGTTAACCCAGTGTAAACAGCTTTTTATTTATCTTCTACATTGCATCGTTGAAGTGGCAAGATATGCGGAAACCGATGCAAGGATCCGCTCTTCTAAAAATCTTCCGTCAGCCGAAGATCTGAACGTAAATACCCGGATCGCCGGTAACCAGGTGTTATGGAAAATTCTTGAATCCTCTTCCTTCAAACGGGAAACCGCGGGAACCATGAATTTTGAGGAGACAGCCGATCAGATAAAGCGCCTCTACAATAAGCTTAAAGTATCGGAACAATACCAAAATTACATTGCACTGAATAGCCGGGAAAAGAAATCGGAAAAAGACATTCTCGTTTTTATTTTTTCGGAGCTCATGCTGCCGGATGAACCGTTTATCAACCATATTGAAGATCATTTTTCAAACTGGGACGATGACGCTGAAATGATGGACCAGCTTATGATGAGTTATCTGCAGAAACCGGAAACCTTCAACCTCTCTGATCTCATCGGCGATGAAAAAACCAGGTTCGCCAAAGAGCTTCTGATGACTACCCTTTCGAAAGGCGATTATGCAGTGGAATTGATCAAGCCAAAATTAAAAAACTGGGATTCAGATCGTATTGCGGTTCTCGACATGATTTTAATGCAGATGGGCGTATGCGAATTTTTGTATTTTGAAACCATCCCGCCGAAGGTGACCATCAATGAATACATTGACATTGCCAAGGAGTACAGCACCGAGCAAAGCGGTCATTTTATCAACGGCATTTTAGATACGATTCACAAAGAGCTGTTGCAGCAAAACAAGATCAACAAGATAGATTTTAAACAGAAGGCTTAAAGGTTTTTCCTAAATTTGTATTTTCTGAACCATGAATAAATTCTTAATCGTTTTTGCAATTGCCTCTTTCTCTGTTTTTGCCGCATGCAGCAACCGGGCCGAATCCGCTTCAACAAACAATAGTCCGTTGTCGGATAGTGCAAATTTCACATCCGTTCGTTGGACCGATTCTGTCATCAATTTCGGACAACATAAAAAAGGGGAGGAAGTTCAGATAAAGTACACTTGTGAAAATACCGGAACCAAACCGCTTTTTATCATTTCAGCCCGCCCGAGTTGCGGCTGTACGGTAGCGGATTATACGGAAGAAGCGATCGCACCGGGAAAAACGGGTGAAATTGTGGCGATTTACGACAGCAATCACGGGGCGGCAGGAGAGGTAAGAAAGACGATTTCCGTGGTGACCAATACCGTTAATCCATCGCCGAAACTCGTTTTCTACGGCACCATTGTGGATGCTGCCCAAAAGGAATTGCAATGATATTTCCTCAAATAAATTAAAAATCTCAAAACAAGCAATATGTATCTCAATTCAATTTTATTAATGGCGCCGCCATCGGGAAGTGGGGCAGAACAAAGTCCGCTACCAACCTTTTTAATGATGGGAGCCATCATTTTGGTTTTTTGGTTATTCATGATCCGTCCACAGGCAAAAAAGGCCAAAGATCAAAAGAAATATATCGAAAATCTGCAGAAAGGCGACCGCGTCGTAACCATTGCTGGTATTCACGGTACCATCAATAAGGTGAATGAAGATGGGACCATTCAACTGGAAGTTAGTCCGGGTTCATATATGAAGCTCGAAAAATCGGCCATCAGCCTCGAATGGAGCAACAACCTCAATAAAGCAAATACCGGAACAGAAAAGAAATAGAATCCAGATAGCATCATCACAGAGACACATCGCTATAACTGCCTTGTGTCTTTGTTGTTTTTGGATGGGAAACGATTTTGAAATCCAATCCCGGTCAGATAACTGTCTTCAAAATTGTGGGGCCGACAGAAACGAAAGAAGGCAACCTGCAGGAAAAACGGGTTTATATTTCGACCCTCAAATAGCGATAGTGCAGCTAATTTTTTTCAACAGACTCAATAATATCCTTCAAAAATCCATTCACATCAAAAGATTTATCGAGTGTAAGGCCGAGTCGCACGACTACCAGTTTTTTTGAAGGGATGATGAATATGCCTTGTTCCCCGAACCCGTCGCAATAAAAAAGATCGGACGGCACATCCTTAAAAACCCTTTCCTTCGGATTGGTTTCTGAAAATCCATTTAACCAAAACTGGTATCCGTAATTCTGAAGTTTGTTCGCTGCCGGGGCTTTGGTAGTTTCATTTACCCAATTTTCAGGCAATATTCTTTCGCCCTGCCAAATTCCATTATTCAAATAGAGTAAGCCAAATCTTGCATAATCTTTGGCTGTAGCCATAATGTAGGACGAGCCCACATAGGTTCCGTTTGCATCAGGCTCGAGCAGCGTATTATACATTCCGATCCTGTAAAACAAAGAAGTATATGGAAAGGCCGCATAGTTTTTTTCGCCTACGGTGTTGCGGATGATTTTAGAAAGAATATTTGAATTGCCGCTTGAATAATTGAAAACAGTTCCGGGCTGATGGGCGAGTGGAAGCGAGGCGGTGTATCCGCCCATGTCGGCTTTCTTATGCAGCATATCCGTTACATCACTCGACTTCGTATAGTTTTCTTCAAAATCCAATCCGCTCATTTGCTGGAGCAGATCTTTAATGGTGATGGTATGTCTCGGATCGGCTGGATCCTTCCAAAAGGCCACCGGAGCCGGTTCATTAATATTTAATTTTCCTTCTTTTTCCAGTATCCCGATTTGAGCTGCGGTGGTGCTTTTTGCCATCGACCAGCCATACATCTTCGTGTATTCATTGAAACCCGGCGCATATTTTTCTGCTATCAATTCCCCATTATACAAAACGACCACCGCTCTGGTTCGCTGTTGCTTATCCGGATTGGGCTCGGTGAAAGCTGTATTGATCGCTTCAGACAGACGGGAATAATCAACACCGCTGAAAACTGAATCCTTCATTTTATTGCCTTCCGGGAAAAACAATTTGCTTTGATCAATAGAAGGCGGCGGGGGAATATTAAATTGCTGTGCTCTCGTTTCTTCCTCCGGAATTTCATTAATCAGGGTGCAGCCAAGCTTATCCCGGTAGATCGCCTTTTTAACGGCAAATCCGAGAATTGATCCGGTTACCGTTTTTGCTTCTGTATCGACTTTATAGCTGACGATCGGAAACGGAAATCCCCCCAATTCATCCTTATCAACACTTGCTTCATCCCTGCCCGACACAAACATACAACTGCATTTCTGCTTTGCACCAAAACCGGATATGATGGGAAATGACACCCATGCATAGTAAATTCCCCCGGTTGCAACTACGGCCGCCAGCCCGATAAGAATTGTGGAAATCATCTTTTTCAATCCCTGGATTTTTACATTGTAATTAATTGCCGACATCAACCTGATCGGGCAGCCTGCCATTTTTTTTCGAGAGCTTGCTCTTTTTATAGCCGTATAAAAAGTAGAAAGCCAATCCCAGCAGAAGCCATCCTGCAAACCATGCCCAGTTTTCACCCGTCATTCCCGTCAGTAAATAACTGCAGGTTGATAATCCCATTAATGGAATGAGAGAATAATTTTTGATGAAACTGAGAATTGCCAGGAAGATCATCAATATCCAAAAAATAATACTGCTGATATTCAAAGAGGCATTGTCTTCATGAATATCAAACAGTCCCGTGAAATAATGATTGTCTAACAGATAGGCGGCTATCATGGCCACGATTACGATCAAGGGAAACAAAAATTTGGATCCAATAAACGGCATATTGAATTTTCCGGCTTCCTTTTCCCGCTTGGGGATCAATAACACACCGCCACACACCAGTACGAATGCAAACAGCGTTGCGATGCTCGTAAAGTCGAGGATGAATGTTTTGTCGGTAAACAGGATGGGAATGCCCACGAGAAATCCGGTAACGATGGTTGAGAACGAAGGCGTTTTAAATTTGGGATGAATGCGTTCAAAAGCAGGCGGAAGTAAGCCGTCTCTGCTCATGCTCATCCATATTCTCGGTTGTCCCATTTGGAAAACAAGCAATACGCTCGACATCGCGATGATGGCCGCGAGGGAAACGATAAACTGCATCCAGTTTACACCTTCTGCTTCAAATATTTTTGACAGTGGATCGCCCACGCCCTCGAAAAGCCGGTAGTTTAAGACGCCCGTCAGCACGAGTGCCAGCAGGATATAAACAACCGTACAAATTACGAGCGAATAGATCATCGATTTCGGAAGGTCGCGTTGCGGATTTTTGCTTTCTTCAGCCATTACACTGATTGCATCAAAGCCGATATAGGCAAAAAATACGCTGCTTACGGCGGTCATAACCCCTGCAAATCCATTCGGCATAAAAGCTTTTACGCCTGCATCATTTGCGGGATGCCAGTTGTCGGGATCGATATAATAGGCACCCACACAAATGACGAGCACAACGATCAACAATTTAAGGATCACCATAATATTGCTGAAGTTTTTCGACTCTTTTATCCCGATGTAAACCAGCGAAGTAATGGCGATATTGATCGCAAGTGCCGGCAGGTCGAAGATGATTTTAAGACCGTTTACAACCGGCGCTGATTGCCACGCATTGATGAGTTCAATGTTCGAGGATCCGCCCAAAAAAGCCTTTTTTGCTTCCCCATAACTCGTGGCAAGATAATCAGGCAGATGAATACCTATACGGTGAAGAAAGGAAGTGAAATAATCGCTCCATGAAAAGGCAACGTAAATATTGCCGATCGAATATTCCATAATGAGTGCCCAGCCGATTATCCATGCAAACAATTCTCCAAATGAGGCGTAAGCGTAGGTATAGGCGCTGCCGGCAACGGGAATGCGGCTGGCAAATTCGGCATAACATAAAGCCGTAAATCCGCAGGCGATTCCGCAGATGATAAACAAATAAATAACGCCCGGTCCACCTTTGAAAACGGCTTCTCCGAGACTGCTGAAACTTCCTGCGCCAATGATAGCCGCTATTCCAATAAATGTCAGATCGCGAACGCTTAGTACCCGTTTCAGACGGCTTGCACCGCCGTGCGCCGCCTCATCATTTCTTGCCGCATCTCTTAAGATTTTTTCTATCGTTTTCTTCCGGAAAAGCGGATGACCCATCGCAATTGTTTTGTTTAATAAAAAAATATTTTTCTCTTTCTGTTTCCTCTTTCAGTTGCTAAAAGTATCAAAGCCAAAAACAATGGCCAACTCAATTTTCTCGTTGAATTAAATATCCCGCCAGATCTTTCAGGCTTTGTTTCCTGCTTCTGATGACTGCAATTTCTTCCAGGTGTTTGAAGGCATCTTCCACATATTTCTGTTTCAGATGAATCGCCCATTTCGGGATTTCGAGCTCCCGGAAAATATTGAGAATATTCTTCAATTTTTCCGTTTCATTGGTGGCTGCCATCCAATATTTCAGAGCGGTTTTTTGCTGCTCATTCGCCAGTTCCATTGCTCTTACCAGAAGAAAGGTTTTTTTATTTTGACGAATATCACCACCCACATCCTTTCCGAATTTTTCCGGATCGCCAAATGCATCAAGATAATCGTCCTGAATTTGAAAAGCGATGCCAAGATTTCTGCCAAACTCGTAAATATGGTGCCTGTTTCCCTTGCTCGCCCCTCCCAATATTGCACCCATTTTCAACGCGGCTGCCAGTAATACAGATGTCTTCAGCTCGATCATCTCTAAATAGTCTGTCAGCGAAACTTCCTCCTGGTTTTCAAAATCCATATCGAGTTGCTGACCTTCACAAACCTCCTTGGCAGTTTTATTAAACAAAGCCATAACCTTCTTCGAATTGGAGGGATGGATCTCATTTAAATACTGATAAGCCATCACCAATAAAACATCACCCGACAGCAATGCGGTAGGTTCTCCAAATTTTTCATGAACGGTTGCCTTCGACCGCCGCACCGGCGCTTTATCCATTATGTCATCGTGAATGAGCGTGAAATTATGAAATATCTCAATGGCGATGGCAAGGTTCCAGGTGTCGCTGTTGATCTCGTCAAACAGTTCATTGCCCATCAGACACAAAACCGGTCTTACCCTCTTCCCACCAAGATCCAAAAAATAGCGGCAGGCATCATAAAGGTTTTTGGGTGAATCCGGAATTGCGATTTTTTCAAACTTTGTCGTAAAAGCAGCAGATAATTCTTTAAATGAATGCATGTGATAAATTTATCAGAGGTTGCTAAGGTATTAAGATTAATTATTTGGAACATCAGTCAGTCAAAACGAATTGTAGTGGAAAGATAACAAAACGTTTTTGAGGCACGAATTGATTGAGAATGATTAATTTGCATTCTATGGTTGAAGCGGGAACGTTTGCAGTAATGAAAGTTTTACGCCTCGTCGATTTTGGTGCTTATCTCGATGACGGTGCAAAAGGGGTTTTATTGCCCAAAAGATTTGTTCCCGAAGGTTTAAAGGAAGGCGATGACATCAAAGTTTTTCTATACCACGATTCCGAAAACCGGATGATTGCCACCACCCAAATCCCAAAAGCACAATTGGGCGAGATTGCAGCTTTAACCTGTGTGAGCGCCACTCCTCAGGGTGCATTTCTCGACTGGGGCCTGATGAAAGATCTTTTCGTTCCCAAATCGCAGCAACTTAGCCCGATGGTCAAGGGTGAGACTTACATCGTAAAAATTTACCGCGATGAACAAACAGGACGGCTGGCGGCAACCCAAAAGATTGACCGGTTTCTCAACAACGAGGAGATCGATCTTAAAGAATTGCAGCTGGTAGATCTGTTTATCTACCGGCGGAGCGACATAGGATATGTGGCCATCATCAGCAACAAATACTCCGGTATTTTGCATTTCAATGATGTTTTCCGTGATATTGCTATCGGCCAGCATTACGAGGGTTATATCAAAAATATCCGGGAAAATAATAAGATCGATGTTGCCCTCGGAAAACCCGGATACCAGCGGGTAGAGGATGAAAAGCAAAAGATTCTGCGGCTACTCGATGAGTACAACGGATTTCTTCCGTTTAACGATAAGTCTGATCCTGCTGAGGTTTACAATTTTTTTGGAATGAGTAAAAAGCTGTTTAAAATGACAACCGGTTCGCTCTTTAAGGAAAAAAAGATCAGTTTCACACCGGAAGGCATAAAACTGACCAAAACCAGCTAAAAAACGTTCAGCTCGTATTACGAATTTAGAAGCTGATTTGGAATCTCCAGCGTAAAACAGCAATACTCTCCTGCCGTTGAACTCACCTCAATCGTTCCACCCAATTTCTGGAGCGCTTCTTTTACAATGTACAATCCTATTCCAAGACCATCTGCTGAATTATCGGTGCGGAAAAACATCTGAAACACATCCTCCAGAAATTCCTTTTGAATGCCGATACCATTGTCTTCAATCTTAATGAAAGCATTGGTTTCGGTTACATCGATTTTTATCCTGACCGTTTTATCCGGCTCGTCGGGTCGCATAAATTTCGTGGCATTGCTGATGAGATTATCCAGGATGATGGTAATCCGGAAAAAGTCATTCACGAATTCAACCGGCTGATTGATGTCAACTTCAAACCTGATGGCAGGTTGTTGCAGGCTGAGCGGATGAATGGAATTTTCGATCAGCGATCTGAAATCTATTTTTTCGAGCGTTTCAGTGAACCGCAGATTTTTATAGTACTCGATAATCTTCCTGATGTACAGATTGATTTTTTGTGTGCAGGTACCGATGATTCTCAGGTACTCCTCATCCTCTTCTTTATAATCCTTGGGATCCATCAGGTGCAAAATGCCGATGATGGAGGCGAGCGGCCCTCTTAAGTCATGCGCTGTGCTGTAAACAAAACGGTTTAATTCATCATTGACCTTTTGCAGTTCTACCATCTTAAGCTCCAATGACCTTCTTGTATTGTAGATGTCGTAGGCGTTGTTGATGGCATTTTCCAGTTCCAGTTCATCCCAGGGCTTGTTGATATACCGGTAAATGTGACCTTTGTTGATGGCGTCAATGATTGCTTCAGCATCAGTATAACCGGTGAGCAGGATGCGAATAATGTTTGGATGACTGATGCGGATCTGCTGTAAAAATTCAACACCGGTTACCTTTGGCATCCGTTGATCGGCTATGACAATCTGGATATCATTTTCGTTGACGATTTGTAAGCCTTCCTCTGCTGATTTTGCCGTATAGATACGATATTTTCGCCTGAAGCCCGCATAGAAGGCCGTGAGGTTATTAATTTCATCGTCTACATAAAGAATAGTTATCTGGGCTTCGTTTTTCATAATTGTTTTTCTACTTTGCCGGGTGTGTATAAGGAAGCTTTATAATAAATTCAGCGCCTGCTCCCGGTTCAGAAATAATTTCGATCCTGCCGTTATGTTCCTGTACTATTTTAAATACAATTGCCATTCCCAACCCTGTACCCGTTCCCACTTCTTTGGTCGTGAAAAAGGGTTCGAAAATCTTATGCTTTACCGTTTCGCTCATTCCCACACCCGTATCCTTGATGGAAATCTTCACGCAATTGTCGGGAATGTCTTCCGTGGTAATAATAATCTTTTCCTCGGGTTGATGATGCTCTTTGCTTTTTATGGCCTGAATTGCGTTGTTAATAATATTCAGAAACACCTGGTTCAGTTTACCTGCCTGGCATTCGATATTGCCGTTTGCCGCAAAATGCTTTTCGATTTTGATGTATTCAGGAAGGCTGTTTCTGAGAATGATGAGGGTTGAGCGAATGCCTTCATGCACATTTGCCACTTTTAATTCGCTTTCATCAAGACGGCTGAAAATTCTAAGTCCTCTCACGATCTCCGCCGTTCGTTGTGCTCCGTCCTCAATTCCTTCTATCAGACTTTTTATTTCAGATTGAATGTATGGCAAGTCCACGCGGTTTAGCATTGCCTCCACTTCCTTCAGTTTTTGCTCCACCGCCGATCTGTCGGAAGCATGCAGGTTTTCATATTCTTTGATGATCGAGAAAAGGTCTTCGATATCCAGCCTAAGCGGTTTGATGTTTGACTTTACAAAATTGATCGGATTGTTGATCTCATGGGCAATGCCGGCCGTAAGCTGACCGAGCGAGGCCATTTTTTCCGCTTCTACCAATTGCAACTGCGTTGCCTTGAGGTTGTCGAGTGCCCGTAACAGCTGATGGTTGCTGTTTTGTAATTCATCGGTCCTTTCCGCCACTTTTTGCTCGAGCATCTGATTTTGTTCGAGGATAAGCCTTTCACTTTCCCTCGAAATTTTTAAAGCATAATTTTGGGTTTCCTCTTTTTCCTTCCGCAGGAGATTGATTCTGTCTGCCAGTGCAAATGAAAGCAAAACCGCTTCAATTGCCGATCCGATGTAGAGGATATAAGAAGTAAAAATGGTGTGTGGAACAAAATTGAGGTTTCTGAAAATTGAAATGATAATGGTGGAGGAAAAAGCTATCCACGAAATGAAATAAAAGTAAGCGGGACGATATCCTTTTTTGGCGATGTAGAATGAAAATATAATCGAAAATAAGGCGCCTAACAGCGTTGCCAGGTTAATCAGGGCGTAGGCAACGAAACCCTGATCGGTCAAACAGAAGACGATGGCGACCGAATAGATGATGATGACCGATATAAACATCCAATGGCCGATCTTACTGTTAAACCGCGTTCGGAGAAATGAAATCGCAAAGAAAATCGCCGCCATTCCCGCAAAGCAGGTAGTAAGCGGAACGGCGTAATCATTTAGCTGCGGCTCATTACCCCAAAAAAAGTAAAACGCGTATCCGCTGTTCGTAATCTGTGCCAGCAACAAAAGGGCGATATAAAATATGTAAATGAGATACGAATTATCTCTGATGGAAATATAAATAAACAGGTTGTAGAGGAAGATGGCCAGGATAAGTCCGGTATACAGGCTTACAATTAGTGATTGAATGTTTAATGTTTTATTTACGTAGAAGGAATTGGCAACAATCAAAGGCAACTGCAGCGGGTGATCACTCCGGAAAGAAAGGTAAAACGTTTGTTGTGCAGCGGGCTGGTTTGACAACGGAAAAACATAGGCCGGACTTTCGACATATTGTTCTCCGGTGGCAGGAAGGGAATTTCCTTTCGTGCTCAAAAGCTGAAGGGAGTCCGCGGTTAACCGGTAAAAACGGATCAGCGAAATGTTGGAGTAGGGGAGATAAAGAAACAGTGGCTGTTCCGGATGGTCGTTCTGCACGGTAAATCTTATCCAGATTGTATAATGCGAGGGCGCAAAATTCAGAATCGAATAGGCCGAGGGTTGAAAGTCTTTTACATTCAAAATCTGATTTTTGTCCAGTGACGAGGTAGAGTCCACAAAAATTTCTGTGTATCGTCCAACGGGCTGATCGGTTTCGGATTTTGGATAATGATACACACCCTGACCCGCTGCTGTAAAGCAGATGGCTGTTAACAACAGTAAAAGAAAGGGTTTATATCTGAATTTCTCTACCCGCTTCATTAGCTACCAGATAAATGGAAACAACTTTTTTTTGTCCCTGGCATAACTGGTGTAGATGTCACCAAAATGCTCAACCAGCACTTTTTCTTCTGAACGGATGCGGATGTAATAAACGATTGTAAGGAGAAAAATTGTGAGAAAGATGCTGAATACGCTCTCCAGAAAGACTGCTATACCCGCAATCATGAGGAATGCGCCGGTATAACTCGGATGCCGTACGATGGCGTAAGGTCCGGTTTTAATCAGCTGGTGTTCTTTCTTGATCCTGACGGTGGCAGTAAAGTTTCGTCCCATCGTTCTGATGGCCCAGATCCTGAAGCCGATGCCGCCGAGCATCATCGCTAATCCGAGCACCGATAGCGGATCGAGCTGTACAGATGGGATTCCCCAGTAGGCCCATTCGATTTCGGCTATGATAACACAAAAACAGGTAGCGCCGATGATCAATAAGACCGAATTTTTATCGGTATTACGATTTTCTTTAGTTTCAGTAACCGTAAATTTCGGTTGTGTCAGTAGCAGCAACATGCCCGTAATGGCAATCATTATGGCTTTAAATGTGAGCAGCAATGGCGGATTCCCGATCAGAGGTAACACCACTACAAACAGGGTCATTAATAAGGCAAAAACAAGTTTATTCATAGAATTTTACGCTTTTGTTGTGCTTCGTAGCCGACTTCAAGTTCGAAAAAAACACGTAAGGTGATGTTTTTAAACGGAGATTTTTCGGTGGTTACAAACCGCTTTTTCTCTTTCATTTCCATGATCTTATCCTTTTCCCTCGCATGTGCGAATGGAAGATTTACAGCATCCTCCAGCACCACTGCAGTAGCCAGAAGATCTAATTTCGGATAATAAAACATGCCCTGGTTGCCTACCTCGGTAAGAATGCGGCTTCCCACCCATTTATTGAACCTCACTGTTAGCGGCGAACAGAGAAAGAAGAGTGATTTTATGTTAATCTGTTCGCAAATGCTGGCTGCGGCACGCAGTGGAAACAGGCTTCCGATACCATATCCGGCAACCTCCCTCGAATTCCATAACCCACCCAGTTCACCTGCCCCGTTTTTGTCGGCATACGATTTTATCACATCCCTGATTCTGCCATCGAGCGGAGCGGTGGCTTCCTCAATGGGAAGCGGTTCAATGCCATCTGCAACATGAATGCGGGCGCCACCCAGTAATCGGTTGTCTCCCATCGTTTCAACCACTACCACATATACTGACGGATTGAATGCCCAGGATATATTATTGGTAGTAACCATGGCAATTCCATGATTTTCCAAGACTTTACGGTGACCTTCATAAAACTTCTCGCAGGTATCATAATCGTCTATTGCTCTGAATGCTCTAATGCGGATATCTGTTACCATTTTTATCCTGTAGACCGGGCTCTAAATACTGGATTAATTATTTTTAAAGATAAAATTAATATTTGTGCAAATATTACATTCTAATATATTATTTAACTTGCAGTCAGGTATTAAATTATCCTTAATTGATCAACGTACTTTACATAGACGACGAACCACACAATCTTGTGTCCTTCAAGGCTTCCTTCCGGCGAAGTTTTAATATATTTATTGCTGAATCGGCCGAAGAAGGAAGAAACATTCTGCGAGAGAATGAAATTCATATTATTCTCAGCGATCAGCGAATGCCTGCAATGACCGGGATCGAGTTTTTTGAATCGATACTCAATGAATATCCCGATCCGATCCGCATCCTGATTACCGGATTTTCCGATATCAGTGCAGTGGTGGATGCAATCAATCGTGGACAGGTGTACAAATACCTCACCAAACCCTGGAATGAGGAGGAAGTGAAAAATTTCATCGACAAGGCCTACGAGGTTTATTCGTTGCGCAAACAGAATGAAATACTGACACAAAAGCTGTTAGACGCCAACAAAAAGCTTGAATTTTTGGCACGTCAAAGCCTCCTTTCCTGATAGTTTTCCACTAATTGTTAAGGAATCTGACAAACTGATTTAAATTCCATAATTGGGTTTAAATTTGTACAACTATCATTTTTAATAAAAATAAAATATTATGGCAGCTGAATTTACGGATGCAAACTTTGAAACCGATGTACTGAACAGCGATAAATTGACAGTGGTTGATTTTTGGGCAGAATGGTGTGGCCCCTGCCGTGCTATCGGACCGGTAATTGAAGAACTCGCAAAAGATTATTCCGGCAAGGTAAATGTTGGAAAAGTAAATGTTGACCACAATCCAAACGTAAGTATGAATTACGGTATTACTTCCATTCCCGCAGTATTGTTTATTAAAGGAGGAAAGGTGGTTGATAAGCAAATCGGCGCAGTTCCGAAATCTATTCTCGATAAGAAAATTCAGGCACACCTGTAAAAGCAATAAAAAATTCAATTTTTAGGAGCCGCTTTTTAGCGGCTTTTTTTGTTTTCATCCGATGATTTAAGCAAAATTTAAATTCCGTTGAAAACCCGATTTTCCGAATAGTTTGTCAAATCAGTTCTTTTTAAGACTTTTGAAGCCGGAAACAACTTCATTCTACTTCTCATAAAATATTAATGGAAAGATTTCAGGGTATTTTTGGTATCATCCTCATCTTAGGCCTTTCATGGCTGGTTTCAAACAATAAAAAACGAATTAATTATAGGTTAGTATTCAGCGGCATCGCCCTTCAGGTGGGCATTGCACTTCTGATCTTTAAAGTGCCTTTTGTTCAGGCTTTTTTTAGCGGTTTGAGTAAGGTGATGATCAAGATTGAAAATTTCGCCTTTCAGGGTGCATCCTTCGTTTACGGGGGAATTGCAGTGGAATCAAAACCCGGCAGTTTTATCAACTATGCGGGAGGCGGATTTGTGTTTGCCTTTAATGTAACCGCTACCATCATTCTCGTATGTGCACTCGTTGCGGTTTTTTATTACTACGGAATACTGCAAAGAATCGTGGCCGTAATAGCACGCGCCATGAACTTTGTAATGCGTGTGAGCGGAGCAGAAGCACTGAGCAATGTAGCAAGCGCGTACGTAGGACAGGTGGAAGCACAGGTAATGATCAGGCCTTATCTGAAAGGAATGACGATGAGCGAACTCCTCGCCAGTATGAGCGGAAGCCTCGCCTGTATTGCAGGAGGAATCCTCGTAGTGTATGCCAATATGGGAGCACAGGCAGGAATGGACCTTACCCCGAAACTCATAACGGCAAGTCTGATGGCTGCTCCGGGCGCACTTGTGATCGCGAAGATTGTTTTCCCTGAAACCGAGGAAAGCGAAACAATGGGAAAGGTAAAGCTGGACGTGAAAAGCAATTATAAGAATGTATTGGATGCGGTTTCACACGGTGCAGGCGACGGTTTTAAAATAGCCATGAATGTGATCGCCATGCTGATCGGATTTATCGCCATCATTGCGCTTCTGGATTATGTTCTCGGATTTATCGGCGGTCTCATGCACCTTCCTTTTGACCTGAGCCTCAATTGGATTTTTTCTAAAATATTCTATCCCTTTGCCTGGGCAATGGGAATCCCCGAACAGGATATCGCAAATTCTGCCGCTTTGCTGGGCCAGAAATTAACGGTCAACGAGTTTGTTGCCTTCTCAAATCTTACCAATCACAGCCTGCCGATCCTCACTGAAAAAGGATTGCTGATCGTAAGTATTGCTATCTGCGGATTTGCCAATTTCAGCAGCGTTGGTATGCAAATCGGAGGTATCGGCGAACTGGTGCCGGAAAGAAGAGGCGACCTTGCCAAACTTGGAATGAAAGCGTTGTTTTGCGGAACGATGGCCTCTTATCTCTCGGCCACCATTGCAGGATTGATCATGTAATTATCGTTGGATATGTATTCGGCACTTGAACTTGGCTTTAATTATCTCAAATACCTTATTTCCGCCGAAAACGGTAAAGGGCATGGCGTGCATTCTCCCTTTGTTTTCGATTTCATCATCCATGTTTTAAATAACAAAAAGAAGTACTACGCTTACCAGGAAATTGAAGCGCTCCGCCAACTCATTAAAACCGACGGCCGGAAAGTCTCCATCACCGATCTCGGTGCCGGATCAAGAAAAAGAAAAGGTAATATTACCACGGTTTCGCAGATTGCAAAAACCTCACTGAAACCAAAAAAGTACAGTCAGCTTTTATTCCGCATTGCCGATTATTATCGACCCAAAACAATTCTGGAGCTCGGCACTTCCCTCGGACTCACAACCGCCTATCTCGCCTCTGCCAACGAAAAGTCAAAGGTGATAACCCTGGAAGGAATTGAAGGAATTTCTGCAATTGCAAAGGAAAATTTCGATCGCCTTCAGCTCAAAAATGTGGAAGTGGTGGAAGGAAATTTTGATAACACCCTGCCTCCCGTTGTTGAACGGATGGCATCCATTGATCTCGCATTTCTCGATGGAAATCACCAGAAATTGCCCACATTGAATTATTTCAATTTGATTCTTCCTAAAACCAACGACAACAGCCTCCTTATTTTCGACGATATCCATTGGAGCCGTGAAATGGAAGAAGCCTGGGAAGCTATAAAAGATCATCCGCAAGTAACCTTAACCATTGATCTTTTTTTTATCGGATTGGTATTCTTTAGGAAACAGCAAAAGGTGAAACAACATTTTACCATCCGGTTTTAAAAAAAAGTAAGAGGTAAAAACCCCTTACTTCTTTCAACTTCTTATTATTTACTTTGATTAGGAAAACTGTTTTTGTTAGTATTTAATGAATTTTGATGATTGCGTGTAGTTATTTCCGTTCAGCTGGATGATGTAGACGCCCTTATTGAGCCTTGAAACATCGAGCACATTCTGCTGTCCGGATGATACGTTTTTGAAGCTGCTGTTCAACACAACGCGGCCATTTTGATCGGTAATACGTACGTTCAGATCGCTTAGGTTGTTATCGGTTACAAACACCAGCCGATCTTTAACCGGATTTGGATAGATCGAAAGGCTTCCTTTCTGATCAAGTACAGCATACAACGCTTTAGACAGGGTGTATTTTCCGTCATTATCCATCATCTGCAAACGGTAAAATTGTTTTCCGCTCATTTCTGATGTAATCTTGTCTGAATAGCTGTAGTTATTCAGTTTTGCACCGCCGGCTGAAGGCACAAATCCGATGGTACTGAAATTAATTCCATCCTTGCTTCTCTGAATATTAAATCCTTTGGTATTCACCTCATTTGCAGTTTCCCATTTGAGCAATACCGCTTCATTCGATTTTGACAAATTGAAATCAAGAAGCGTGAGCGGCAAGGTGCAGCTTGAGGTATAGGAGAAAGTTGTCTGGTTGTCATTTTCCCAATCTGTTCCATTCCACACAAATCCCGTCATAACCGATAACTCACCGGATGCATTGTAGCTATATTCAGTTTTGCTGTCATTCACCCAGGCGCCGTTTTCCCAGATTTCAGTGATATCGGAAGTCAGTTTGCCTCCGCTATAGCTCGAACTTACTTTTTCTGAATTTTGCCAGGCCCCCCCGATCCACTGCTGGGTGGTGGTTGTACTCACCGTCTTATCAGCGTTATAAGCATATTTTGTGCTCGTCAGATTTTCCCAGGCATTTGCCTTCCACTGTTGCACCAGGATAGAATCTGTTGTTCCGTCGGCATTGTAAGTATAAAAATTCTGGGTAGTGTTTGACCACTTGTTTCCTGCAAACGACTGGTTAAGTTCCATGTCGAGGTATCCGTTTGCATTATAAGTGTAAATTGTCCGCGTGCTGTTTGTCCATTTGAGAATATTAAGTTCTATCAGGAGCGTGTCGATCTTAAAGTCGGCGGTGTAGCTATACGTCATGCGCATGGCATCCTGCCATTTCGTGCCGGTCCATCCCTGGTAGAGCGCCGTGTTGATGTAGCTTCCCGAAACGTAAGTATAGGTGGTGAGGCCGGCATTTTGCCATCCGTTCTGGTCGTCCCACATCTGAATCAGCAGACTGTCCACATTGCAGTCTGCGTTGTAACTCATTGAAGATTTCGACTGATTTACCCATGCCCCGTTTTCCCAGGTTTTGGTGATCATGGTATCTGCCCGCTGGGCAAAGGAAGCGAGGCTGAGAAAGCCTAAGCTAAGGCATAATAAGCTTTGTAATAAATGTTTCATCGTTGTTGTTTTTTAAAAATAAATAATAGAAGATCTGCGGCGACAAGAAAAATCGCCGTCATAAAGTTATAAAGAGTTTAAAAAAAAATTAAAATTAATCGGTTGAATTGGTAAAAAAAGCGGATCTACTGGCAATAATGCGGTATGAACTCAGGGAGTTGTATTTTTGAGGCTTAAAATCGTTCATTTTCCCTTTACTTATGGTATCGTTTTCGATGGTAATATTAAACTATGATTAAAAAGATTTTCTCCCTGATTCTGCTTTTCGCCGGCTACCATGCAGGCGCTCAAAAAATAGAGGCCATTTATTTTCACTTGTACACAGACAGCATAAAAAAGGGATTTCACAACTACATCAATGTTGATGGAAAACTTGAGAATGGCCGTTTTATGCCGTTGACAGACAAGGAAATTTCATTTTCCGCCAATACCGGACGATGGGAGGGAAATGATATTATTGTTGATCCTGACTACAAAGGCGATACGGTGGTAATAAAAGCAACGCTGAAACAGGATCCTTCGCTCACAAAAACGGTAACCATTCACATCAAGAAAGTTTTGAATGCCGGTGTTTTAAAAACTGAAGACGAGATTTTAAATGACCGTAGGAAACCGCAAAGAACCAAACACTGAGACACAAAATTCGGAATTGAAAAGGCAGAAAAGGTTTGAAAACCGGGTTTGGGACAGGAAAGAAAATAAAAAAAGGCAGGCTTATTACATCGCACCGCTCAACCACCTACTCTTGCTGCATTCCTGCCCTGGGAGGTTTCAGCAGGAGCTGGTCGTGTAAGACCTGCCGGCTGCAAATATAGGTTACCAAACTAAAACTTCTTTGATTTTAATATTTTATTTTTCCTGTGCGTGAATTGACGGTGGTAACACCCACCAGTTCATCGTGACGGCCACTCAGGGAGCGGTAATATACGAGGACGGTATAATCGTTTTCCGTTTCCCAATAATCTCCTTCTGTCAGATAAGTTTCGGCATTTCCCCTGCCGGATTTGTCGCGGGTAACATAGATGTAATTATAAAACCCTTGTTTTAGAAAAAGCGACTTTTCATAGCGGCCTTTTCCTGCATTGAAGACCATTTTATTGGAATCAGACAATCGATTACCGGTTAATTCTCCCAAAATATAAACATCCTTATCCGCAAAAGGTTGTTGATTCAGGGTGGAAAATGTAAAATTCACGTTTCCATAATCGCCCTGCCACCACGGATTATTGGCATCGGTTGTACTGATCTGAAAGAAACCATCCACGTCCTGGTACATCATCAGTCTTTCAGCCGTTCGTTGCACATCCGGGATCAGATTTATAGTTACCGGTTGAGTGCTTCGGTCAACGCCGGCTATTCTTTCACTCAAAAACCGGAAGCTTCTCAAATCGGCCCAGCGGTATTCTTTTCCGGCCGGGAAAAGGCAATCCTGTTCGCCATTGTATTCGTACATATTTCCGCGCATAAACAGCGGCTGCAGGTTGGTTTTGGCATTGTCCCAACGGTAGTTTTGCAATACCACTACCTTCAACTGCTGTTGGGGATTGAATATATTTAGTTTGCCGACATTAACGGTGAACTGAACCTTTTGGGTAGTTTGCATCAACTGCGAATTGTATGGCTGCTGAATACTTACACCCGTAGTAAGAATGTTGTTTACAATCAGCAATCTTCTCGTGAAAGCCAGCTTTGAAGTGTCGCCATTCAAAAAAACCTTCAATAAATAATTACCCGCCTTAGTTGGAACACAATTTTGTTCGGGTAAAATTACCTGGTAATGGACGTACCGGACTTTGGCCACCGAAGAAAACCGGTACTGGTTCAGGTTGTTTTGGGTGAACCCCTGAATATAATCGAGTGCATTCAGATCAGAAGCCTGCCAGTTGGCATCGCAAAGCTGATACGTGTAATTGTAATTTTTTACCTGCGGATCAAGATCATCAAAGTGCAATTCCAACGTTCCCGTAGTGCCGAGGTTTATGATCGGATAGCTGAACTGATTGCCCTGCTGAAACAGTTTTATTCCGGATATGGTGGAGGAATACACTTTGTCGGCCTGGGCGTTTATGGCAGTGGTAAATAACAAAAAAAAGCAGCACAATAAATATTTCATTCCAACCATTTTTAGAGTAACGGCGCAATAATCGGTTTTAATTTTCAGATCAGGAGGCTTACCGTTGTAATAAAAGGTTTAAATTAAACAATAAAGAGAGAATTAAAACTTTATTTTTGACGGATTTGCCGGTCGGCTTCAAAACATTTTATGAACGTATCATCCTTTATAGCCAGAAGGGTCGCTTTTACCAGTCATCACACCTTTTCAAGGTTTATCATCCGGCTGGCTACGGCTGCTACTGCCCTGAGCGTGGCGGCAATGATCCTGACACTTGCGTTTGTAAACGGATTTCAATCGGCCATCAGTTCAAAAGTTTTCAGCTTCTGGGGTCACATTCATGTGCAACAATATGAACCCGATAAATCAATCGTAGCGGAAGAATCGCCCCTCAAAAAAAATGATACGGTACTCAATATTCTAACCCATACACCCGGAATTATTCATGTGCAGCCTTATGCCACCAAGTCGGTGGTTCTTGAAAATAACGGAGAAATTGAGGGTCTGCTGTTTAAAGGTGTCGACAGCAGCTACGATTTCAATCGCTTGCAGTCATTTTTGAAATCCGGAACGTGGATCGATTTCAAAGACCGGCTCTACAGCAAAGAAATTATGGTATCCGAACAGATTGCCAATCTCCTGGAGGTGAAAGTGGGAGATACGGTGCACGTTTATTTTATTTCTCCTGAAACGGCATCTTCTACAGCCAGAAGTCTGAGGATTACCGGGATTTTTAAAACCGGGATCGAAGAATTTGATAAGCAGTTCGCAATTGGCGACATCCGGTTACTGCGGCGGATTAATAACTGGCAAAATGATGAAATCGGCGGATATGAGGTTTTTGTAAACGACTATAACAACATCGATTCTGTCATCGACCGATTATATGAAGGCCCTGATCAACTGCCCGGCGCCTGGATCAGCCGGTCCATCAAAGACATCTATCCGTTTATTTTCGACTGGTTGAACATTCAGGATGTAAACCGTAATGTAATCTTTATTGTCATGTCGATCATCGCCATCATTAACCTCGCTACCTGCCTGCTCATTCTCGTTTTGGAAAGAACAAGAATGGTTGGCATTTTAAAGGCTGTGGGAACCGACAACTGGATGATCCAGAAAATCTTTCTGTACCATGCTACACTCATTTCGCTCAGAGGAATATTCTATGGATTGGCAATTGGAGGAGGAATTGCCGTCCTTCAGAAATATACCGGATTTTTAAAGTTGAATGAAGCGGCATATTATGTTTCCAGTGCGCCGGTTGAGCTCGTTTGGTGGCAGGTATTGGCCGTTTGCGCGGGAACCCTGGTCGTTTGTTTTTTATCCCTGCTTCTACCTACATTTTTTGTGCGTTCGGTGCAGCCTGTCAGGGCGATTCAATTTCAGTAACCTGTTTTTTGGCATTACAATTGCAAAATGTGCATGTTCCTTTGGAAATGCTGTTTGGGATATCAGATATTGTCCGAGGAATCGGCCCCGGTTTTTATCGGGGTTTTCTTTTTAATATTCCTCCTTCCTTTTGTAAAATTGGTCATTTTCGTGTAGGTTGCAAGGAATTCATCTTATTGAGAAAGGAAATTTAGGGTATGACGATTGGCGTTTTAAAGGAGCTATCATTGGAAAACAGGGTTTCGCTTTTGCCCGATCAGGCTGCATTTTTTCAAAAACGACAGATAGATGTCCTGGTTGAAAACGGAGCGGGTGAAAATGCGCTTGCATCGGATGAAAGTTATCTACGTGCCGGTTGCAGGCTCGCAACGAGAACCGAAGTGATTAGAAATGCCGATATTCTGCTAACCATTCATCCCTTATCAGATGACGACCTGTTATTTACCAGGGATGGCTCTGTCTTGATTGGCGTTTATCAGCCGCTGATTCATTTGAAGGAAGTTGACCGATGGGCGAAAAAAGGCATTACCGTTTTCAGTCTTGATCTTTTACCCAGAACAACCCGCGCCCAGTCAATGGACGTTTTGAGTTCACAGGCAAACATTGCCGGATACAAAGCCGTTTTGCTGGCGGCGGGTGTGTTGCCACGCTATTTTCCGATGTTTATAACCGCTGCGGGCAGCGTTCCGCCGGCCAAGGTGCTCATTCTCGGGGCCGGAGTGGCAGGTCTTCAGGCAATTGCAACGGCAAGGAGACTCGGCGCTGTAGTGGAAGTCTTTGATACACGAATGGCCGTGAAAGATGAAGTAAAAAGTCTGGGCGCAAAATTTATTGAAGTGGAGGGCGCGGCCGATGCAGCTTCAGCCGGGGGCTATGCGGTGGAACAAACCGCTGAATATAAAAAGAAACAGCGCGATAAGATTGCCGCAACCGTTCAAAAGGCGGATGTAATCGTTACCACCGCTCAGATCCCGGGAAAAAAGGCGCCCTTGCTGATCGATGATTCCATGCTTTCTACCATGAAAAAAGGATCGGTAATAGTGGATCTTGCGGCAGCTACCGGCGGCAATACGCCGCAAACCGTGAATAATCAAACGGTTTATTACAACGGCGTTACGATCATCGGAAACAGTAACCTGGCAGCCGCCATGCCCGCCGACGCAAGCCGTTTGTATGGCAAAAATGTGAGTAATTTTATCGAATTGATGATTTCACCCGAAGGTGGCATTTCCTTAAACTTTGAGGATGAATTGCTGCAGGGAAGCTGCATCGTTCACGACGGAAAAATAGTAAATGAAAGGCTCAAAGCATTAATTAATTCAGAATAATCTAGCTGATGGAAAATCTGTTTCATTGGATCGGGCTGCACCAGGATTATATCTATATCGTCATCCTGATGATCTTTTTGGGAATTGAAGTCATCGGCCGTGTGCCTTCGGTTTTGCATACGCCGCTGATGAGTGGAGCAAATGCCATTA
>JAFAEW010000021.1 GCA_023423835.1 Bacteroidota bacterium
TCTAACGATTGCTTGCCATATGAAAATTTTTACAACTACATAGCCATTTTTTAAGGCAAGCCGGATTTTTCGGCTATATAGATGCCAATACTATTGAGCTGTTGTTGTATCAGTCATCGGTACAGTAGTAGAATCAGTCATTGGAGCTACTGTGGTTGTATCTTCAGTTGTAGGAGCCGGAGTAGACTCGATAGTAGCTGAAGAATCAGTTGTGTTTGTGGTAGTAGAACCTGAACCGCAAGCTGCGAAAGCGCCAATGGCTAAAACGAATAATAACTTTTTCATTTGTTTCCTTTTTTTATTTGTGAATTTTATATTAATACCCCTGCTTTGAAAAGGTAACCTCTCCTGTTCAATATTTTTTCAAAAAAATTAATAAGGAATTATTTGGGTTACTTTTACGGCCATTTTGTATTAAAAATGAGCGTAAGTGAAAGCAGACATCAGCGAACAACAATTATTGCAGGGATTGGCAAATGATGATTCGGAATCCATCGATTTTATTTATAGGGATAACTTTAAAATGGTTCAAAACCTCATCCTCAGCAATAATGGCTCTTATGATGACGCAGGCGATATCTTTCAGGAAGCGATGATTACCTTATACGAAAAATCGAAAGATGATTCGTTTGTTCTTACCTGCCGGATAAAAACTTATATATATTCCGTTTGCAGAAGGTTATGGTTGAAAAGGTTGCAGCAAATTGGAAAGTTTGCTTCCCCGGCCGATGACCTGGAAGAAACAATTCCGGTAGAAGATGATCTTGGCCTGATTGAACAACGAAACCTGGAATTCAGTCTGATGGAAAAATCGCTGAACGCCCTCGGTCAACCTTGCAAAAGTCTGCTCGAAGCGTTTTACCTTGAAAAAAAAGACATGACAAGCATTGCGGAAGAGTTTGGATACACAAACGCGGAAAACGCGAAGAATCAGAAATACAAATGTCTTGTGAGATTGAAGAAAATATTTTTTGCTCAATATAATCCCCAGGAAAAAATATAATGGAAGAAGCACTGTTATTAGAAGCTGTTGAACGATACCTCGAAGGAAAAATGCCGCCTGCAGAAAAGGAATATTTTGAACACCTCAGGAGCACCACTCCCGAGCTTGATCAGATGGTGGTATCACATCGTTTTCTCCTGCAACAAATGGAAAGTTACCGCAAAAGGAAACTGTTTAAAGATAAGTTAATGGCTACGCACCAGCGGCTGGTTTCAGAAAAAACTATTCCTTCCGGAGCCAATGAAGGAAAAGTTGCTTTTCTGTGGAACAAATACAAGAAGCTGACCGCTATTGCTGCCTCCATTGCAGGAATCACCGCTCTTACAATCAGTATCCTCGTGGCGTCGGTTTCACCCTCAAGCAACAAGACTGATCTCGAACAGTTAAACCGGAAAGTATCTAACCTTGAAAGAACCACCAATGCCCTGAATTCTGAAATAAAAAATAAACACACCATCCAGGAATCCAATTTTGTGAGCGGCGGTACGGGCTTTTTGATTGATGCCAACGGCTATCTTGTAACCAATGCGCACGTATTGAAAGGCTCCGGTGCAGTAGTTGCCGACTATAAAGGAAATGAATATAACGCCACCATCTTACATATTGATCACCAAAAAGACCTTGCGATCCTGAGGATTGACGATTCTACTTTCCAGCCCATGAACGCGATCCCTTACAGTATCAAAAGGTCAGGAGTAGATCTGGGAGAAGAGCTTTACACGCTCGGATTTCCCCGCGATTCGATCGTATATAACTTGGGATATTTGAGTGCTAAGTCGGGCTATAATGGCGATACCGCCACTTATCAGCTCTCACTGACCGCAAATCCGGGCAATTCCGGCGGACCTGTCTTTAATAAAAACGGAGAGATCATCGGTGTTCTCAGCACCCGTCAGGTTCAGGCTGAAGGGGTTGTTTTTGCAATTAAGTCGAAAAACATCTTCAACATGATCAACGACCTCAGAGATAAGGACAGTTCCATCCAAAAGATCAACATCTTAAGTGGTGGAAACCTCAAAAATCTAAATCGGGTCGATCAAATCAAACGAGTGGAAGATTTTGTCTTTTTAGTGAAGGCCTATACCAAATAAAAACAGGCCTTCGATGGCATGGTTTTTTTGTTCTCAACAGGAAATGCATTTTCATGAAAAAGATAATTCCGGTTCTCGGCTCTGCCCTGATTTTATTTACTGCCTGTCAAAGTCAAAATAATGATGTGCCCGACCGGGCGATAAGAGACAGTGTAAGAAATCCGGAAACCGTGCAACCGCCCGCAGAAGCCATTCCCGAGGATATGAAAATCGTTAAAGATTCGACTATCGTTCCGAAAGACACCCTCGTAGGGACGGAAGGCAGAACGGCCGATTCCACAAAATAATCTCCCTGGATTCAATAAAATAATCAGTATTTTTATTACCGTAAGCATAATTTACGGTCATGAAAAAGTATTTCGTAATTCTCTGGCCTCTTTTCGCGGTAATTGCCTTTGCTTCCTGCAAAACCATTTCCGGCTTTGACCAATATGCCTACCAACAGGCAACCTCTCTCAAAGTGGATGCTATGAACCTGATGGATAAAGCTACATCTCCATATAACAGACAGTTGCAGGAAATTAATGAAGTGGCTGTGCGAATGGAGAAACTACAGGAATATGAAAAACATCGTCCTAAAAATGACATCACTACAAAAATGTGGTCGATCATAAACAATCCTGATGGTCATTTATTTGGTGGATTCCTGAAGCGCTGGAAGGCAAAGGATTCACTGAATACGGATTTCATCGAGGAAGTCAAAGCGCAGGTGGGTGAAGCCTTTGATGTGGTAATTGAGCTTGAAAGCAAGAAAATAAAACCTTCTGATGGCCGCGTATCTCAACTATTAAATCAATGATATGGAACGCAATGCCAATCCGGATTTTCCGTATATTTTTGAATCACTGAAAGAGGCGCTGATCGCCCTGGCAAAGAAGTCGCTCAAAGAATTTGCAGGAGAAGCCGCCGATGATACCATTGCCTTCCTAAATCATTCGAAAGAGAAACTCGAACGATGGACGCTGCTGTTGCAGGAAGGAAGAATTACCGCAGAAGACTTTGGCTGGTTGCTGGAAAGCCAGAAAGACCTGGTGATCCTCGAAGCACTGAAAAGAACCGGCATATCGGCAATACGGCTTGATGAATTTAAGCAAAAGGTTCTTGAGACAATCATCGGAAAGACATTTGCCCTTTTGGGAATTTAAAGGTTTTTCTTAAAAAAATTTGTAACTTAACCCAAATTCCGGTTATGAGAAAAGTAACGAACATTCTTGACCGAAAAGGGAATAGATTAATTACCGTTCTTCCTTCTATTTCGGTTATCGACGCATTGAAGTTAATGGCTGAAAATAATATTGGATGCGTTGTAGTGGCGTTGGAAGACCGGTTTCTTGGCATTATGACCGAACGGGATTATTCGAGAAAGGTAATTCTCAAAGGCAGATCTTCAACGGATACCAGGGTTGAAGAGATCATGTCGTCAGACTTCCCAACCGTTTCACCTAATGACAGCATCGAATATTGTATGCAGCTTTTATCAGCAAATAATCTTCGATACCTTCCTGTGATGACTGCCGGAAAATTACAGGGAGTGATATCAATCAACGATGTGGTTACCGAAACGATCATCAGTCAGGAGGATACGATTTCGCACCTCCAATCTTATATTGCTTCCTGAAAATAGAATTTATTCTCCCAAAATGCTGTAAAATAACGGCCGATTCCCCGCCAAATAAAACCTTTTATGTACTTTTGCAGCCCGAAACAAAACCATCGGGAATAAATAATGGAAGAAAACAATATTAATGAACAAAACGCTGATCAGCAGGAGAAGCCAACGGTTGTAAACAATTCAGCCGAAGGAGCTACTACAGCGTTACCAAATGAACCTGCAGCTACCTCAACACCTGTTGAGGATGTTGAACCACAACAAACATCTGCCGAAGCTCCCGCAGAAGCAGGGGAAAAAGAAGCGCCTCAGCCTAAACAAGACGATTCAGCTCATGATGATTTTGACTGGACTATTGACAAACGTAATGTTTCTCATTATTCACAGGAAGAAAAAGAAAAATACGATAAGGTTTATGATGAAACTTTCGTAGCAATTGAAGACGGTGAGATTGTAAACGGTTCTGTGGTTGCACTCACAAAGACCGATGTGGTGATCAATATCGGATTCAAAAGCGACGGATTAATATCTTCAAACGAGTTTCGCGACCTTCCGGGCCTTAAAGTGGGCGATGTGGTAGAAGTGATGGTTATTGAAAAAGAAGACAAAAATGGCCATCTCACATTGAGCCGCAGATCTGCCCGTATTTACCGTGCCTGGGAAAGAATCGTGGAGGTATATAAAACAGGTGAAGTGGTTACCGGATCGGTTACCAGCAAAACCAAGGGCGGACTTATTGTGGATGTGTTTGGAATGGAAACCTTCCTTCCTGGCTCTCAGATCGACGTTAAGCCGGTTACCGATTACGATCAGTTTGTTGGAAAAACCATGGAATTTAAGGTGGTTAAGATCAATGAAACCATTAAGAATGCCGTTGTTTCCCATAAAGCACTGATTGAAAGCGATATCGAAGCACAACGTGCAGAAATCATGAGCAAACTGGAAAAAGGACAGGTTCTGGAAGGCACTGTGAAAAACATCACCGATTTCGGCGCCTTTATGGACCTCGGTGGATTAGACGGCTTGCTTTACATTACCGATATTTCATGGGGAAGAATATCTCATCCTGCCGAAATATTGAAGATGGATCAGAAACTGCAGGTGGTTGTATTGGATTTTGATGACGATAAAAAGAGAATCAGCCTCGGCTTAAAACAACTTACTCCGCATCCGTGGGATGTATTACCTGAATGGATCCATGAAGGGGCAATTGTGAAAGGAAAAGTGGTAAACATAGAAGATTATGGCGCTTTCCTTGAAATTTATCCGGGCGTGGAAGGCCTTGTGCACGTGAGTGAAATTACGTGGGCCAATACGCCGATCAATGCGAAAGAATACTTTAAGCTCGGTGACGAACATGAAGCCAAAGTGGTTACGCTTGATAAGGAAGCCCGCAAGATGAGTCTTTCCATCAAACAATTGACCGAAGATCCATGGAGCACCATCGAAACCAAATATCCGGAAGGAAGCCAGCATACAGGATTGGTTAAGAACATCACCAATTATGGAGTCTTCGTAGAACTTGAACCCGGAATTGGTGGAATGATCCACATCAGTGATCTGAGCTGGTTGAAACGCTTTAATCACCCATCTGAATACGTGAAAGTGGGCGACAAGATTGAAACAATCATTCTGGGCGTTGATAAGGAAAACCGGAAATTGCAGTTGGGACACAAACAACTTGAGGAAGATCCATGGAATGCGCTTCAGGATACCTTTGCTGTAGGTACAATTCATGAAGGCACAATTACCCGCAAGGATGATAAAGGTGCTACTGTGCAATTACCTTACGGACTTGAAGGATTTGCTCCTGGCCGCCAGCTTGCAAAAGAAGACGGAGGTTCCGTAAATGTTGATGAAACCACTCAATTCATGGTGATCGAATTTGATCGCAATGAAAAGCGTATTGTATTGAGCCATAGCCGCATTTGGGAACAAGCCGCTGCTGCAGAAAAAGAAGCTGCAAGAAAAGAAGCACAGGCCGAAAACGAAAAAACCAAAAAAGCAGTTAAAGCCGTACAAAATAAGGTTGAAAAACCAACACTTGGAGATCTCGGTGCATTAGCTGAAATCAAAGAAAAACTTCAGAAAGAAGAAGGAAATAACAAAGAATAAGCACTTATTCAATTTTTGTAGAAGCTGTCTCAATATCTGGGACAGCTTCTTTTTTTTAGGCCGGGAATGAATCCAATGCGTGTTGGATTCATTCCCGGCCCTAACGGACCGGGCTAAGGAGTTTCGGGCTTACAGCCCTTACAGATCATCCAAAATTGAAGTTCTTCGAAAAAAATTATCAGGGCCAAAGGCCCCCATTCCACAGCGCCGTCGGTCAGCGGGGATAACAAACGGAAACCGGCCGATAATCGACCAGGGCCAACGGCCCGGCATTCCACAGCCGCCTGCGTCAGGACTGGGAAAACTAGATTTTATACAACGTGTAATAAATCGAACGAATACCGTTTTCCTCTCTCGTCCAGGCCATCAACAGCCCGTCGGGCGTCGTGGTGATGACCGCATTATGATCGAGGTATTTTCCATCGGTTACCGGAATTTCCTTTTCCACCCGCCCGTCGTTCAAAATCCGTAAAACGATTTTGGCATGCGTTTCGGACAATGCAGCATGATTCTTTTCCGGTGCACCCTCCATGCCGTGATTCATCGACATTTCCTCCTCCTCCCCTTCCTCACAAACAACGGCCTGTTTTCCATTGGGAAGAGTCAGGAGTTGCGGATGCCGTCCCGTTTTGGATAAGAGAATCCGGGGCCGGAAATCCGAGTTTCCACCGCTGTTTCGGGCGTAATAAATTCCCCTGCTATCGCCGCCGGTAAACCAAACAGCGGAGAGGCCGTTTTGTCCCATTGAGAGGGATGGACCGGAATGCGGACAACCATTGATTTTCCAGCCATCGCTGCTTACAAGCATCAAAGGAGAAAAAGTGGCTCCTTCGTTCGACGAAACCAAATATCCTACATCTCTCACCTCTGTTGCATTGAGATCAACAGGTTGCAAAATGTCGCGGAAGGCAATGTAGATATCGCCGGTCGGCCCGGTAATCAACCCGGTTCTGCAACACTCGCAGGTACCTTTGTACAGACAACTATCCGCACCAAAACCTTCGCCCTTTCCGGTCTTTGCGAAAAAAAGAGCCAAACCTTTAATAGACTTTCCAAATCTTCCATCGAGCCAAACAGCGGCCAGTTCTCCATTCTCAAGTCTTGCCAGATCAAAAAAGCCGCGTCCGTATGCATGCGAAGTATCGGAACGGTGCAAAAAAGCTTCTTTGCTCCAGCTTTTGCCGTTGTCGTTAGAACTGGCGTAATAGATGGCTCCTGCAAAAGGATTTTTCTCATTTTTAAACGCCCTGCCAAAAACGGCCACCATTGTGCCATCTGATTTGAATGCGATTTTGTTTGTGCTTTCAGAAGAATTAACGGCGCCGGCCGAAGGCGAAACGGTTCCTTTTCTATTGAACCGCTTGCCCGCTCTGTCATAAAAAGCAAATTCGAGTCTCGATGTAGAATCTCCCACTGATCTTCCCGTCCAGCAAAGAACCGGATTTCCGGATTCGTCTTTTGTAAAATAAGTACTTCCCGAAGACTGATCACCGGTGGCGAGAAGCAGTATTTCCGGTTTTTCAGACTCCGTCTTCTTTTCGTTACAGGCTGCACAAATGATAAGGACCACGAGAAGATATTTTAAATTTTTCATTGGTAACAGTTTATGATTCCATTTCAACTTTACTTAAATACATATTTGAGGTTCAATCCCCCAAAAAAGTTTCGGGGAAGCGAAGGATTAAAATAAGCCGGCTTTGCACCATCAAATCCCACCGCATTCAAGGCTACAAAGGAACTATAATGGCTGTTGGTAACATTATCGGCTCCGGCATACACATCTATTCCATAATGTCGGGCAACTGTTAGGCTGTAACTGAGTTTTAGGTTCACCAAAGCATAGGCCGCATTGTATGCACTATTCGCATCGTTTAGCGGCAGCGGATCAGAATAAAAATAATTGCAGTTGAAATGAAATCCGGATTTCGTAGAAAGATTAAATCCTGCGTTGATCTGCCAGGGAGCAATGCCGGTAAGTTGATTTCCGTCGTAAACCGCTTTTATTTCATTATCCGAACCCAGAATCTTGTAATCCACAAATTTGAAATCGGAATAAGTGAGGGCCGCAAAGGGACGAAATTGGGTTACAAATTTTCCATCTTCCGGCTTTACTGCCTTGTAAACCAATGCAAGTTCCACTCCTTTATGAGAAGTTTTACCTGAGTTTCGATAAACCGTGATTCCCTGTTGAACTGCCTGCCCAATCAATTCGCCATTCATCTCCATATCAAAAACGGCCACATCATAGGCAAGCCTGCTTTTTAGAAGGTTTCCTTTTGCATTGATCTCAAAATTTGTTCCTTTCTCTGACTGTAAAAAGCGATTGATGGAACCCTCTTCGGTGCGTATTTCTGAAGTGGAGGGTGGAGAATATCCGGAATTAATGCTGGCATGTAAACTCAAAAAGCTTCCGAAATCATGGCTTAATGCGATCCTTGGAGAAGCCTGAAGATCAAATGTTTTTTTCCCGCTCTGCGCCGGCTGAAGCAAATCTTGCACCTCGTAGGTAAGGCCATTAAAACTTAACCCGAGTGCGAGCTTTGTTTTTTTGAATAGATAGGATTCGGATTGCGCAAAAATGGAGTAAAACGTGTTTTTGTAATCGGTATTCCCATTGATCGTTCCCGGTGTTCCGTGGTCATTTACATACTGCGTTCCTTTTGTCATTCCCTGATTGACCTCTGCTCCGATCGTAAATTTTGTGGGCAGGATCGCAAATCCCGGATCAAAATCAAATCTTGTTCTTCCGCCGAAACTCTGATAAAAATTCCGGATATACGCAAATGGAAGTGGATGATCAAGATCATAGAAATAGGTGAAGATGCTGGTTGAGTTGGAAAATCTTTCATTAAACCGGTATCCGTTTCCGATCCCGATTCTTGTCCATGTTTGATTTCTGCCCGCGTTTTTTTCCAGGTTGGACGGGTTTGCCTGTTTTCCATTGTCCATCACCTGTTCTTCTGTAAGTGCACCGGGAATTTGTGACCTTTGCGAGGTTCTGTTCACTAAAACAGTAATGGTTTGCCTGTCGGTTGGGTATACCTGAAAGTTGGCCGTCAAAAATTTTCTTTCATCGGCGCTGTGCACTCTGTATCCGTCGAACTCCTGAAGGCCATAAGATATATAGCTGTTTACTTTTTCGCCCCCATTCCGGTAGGTGGCGGCAATCCGTTGTAAACCAAAAGATCCGGCAAGGGAAGACAGCTCGATACTTTGAGTCTGATAGGGCGACCGTTCCAATTGAAAATTTATCACTCCGCCGGTTCCTCCACCATAGATGCTCGAAGCCGGCCCTTTTATAATTTCTGCTTTGCCGATATTGCTTACATCAATCCCTTCAATCCGGGTAGTGCCATCTGCCTCCGTGAGCGGGATATCGTTTATATAAATCTTAATATTCCTGATTCCCCAGGGCGAGCGAACTCCCATGCCCCGTATGGAGATTCTCGAATCTGATAAGGTACTTTGATCCATGCGAACGCCGGCGACAGCATTTAAAGCGGGCTGTAAGGAGACGCCGTTGCCCTGCATAATCTGCTCATGACTTACGGAGGCAATCGATCCGGCCGTTTGCTTGTTTGTTCGATTTCCCGCATAAGCTGTTACCCTGAACTCATTTAAAGCAAATGCATCCTGCTCCATTTGAACATTCAGTTCACGCTTTTGGTCGTTGTAATTCACCTCAATGGTCTTAAATCCAAGCATTGAAATTTTGAGGGATCCGTTTTTATGCAAAGTGCTGATCTCAAAGTAGCCGGAGGTTTGCGAGATTGTTTTAAAAGCTGCGTCATTCGATTCAATAATTGCACCGGCAATGGGTTGGTTGCTCTGAAGGTCATAGATATGACCTTTCACCCTGTAGTCCTGTGCAGCGGAATAACAGTGAAGCATGATGATGAAAATTGACACCATCATCAACTTTATTATGTACATGATTTTTTCCGTTTAATTGAAGTAGTTGGAAATGCACGGAGAAGCAGAACCGTGTATAGGACCGGGCTGCATCTCAACTTGCTTTCCGGTAATTTTTCAGATGAAAACAATTAAACGGCGGGAGGATGAAAAACAGAATCGGGCCAGCCACTTACATTTTCCACCGGCCACTTTTGCGAATTCAAATTAATTTCCAGAAAAAAGCTTGATGCGAGATTGAAGGGCTCTTCCGGGAAAAAATAGCAATCAAATTTATTATCAATGCTCATTGCCGGGTTTTGATGATCTTTTTCCTCCTCCTTCTGCAGCTTTTTCATCATTTGGCATTTTCCGTTGCAATGCAATTGGGGAGCGGCTTTATTTTCACAGCGGGCCGTATAGTTTTCGGTTTGAATGTAGTAATCACCTACAATCAAAAAACGGTTGAAAGACTGCGTAACAAATGCAATCAACAACAAGACTACGGAAAGTTTTGTATGAAGGTTTTGCTTTTTCAAAAACAGTAAAGTTACAATGAAACTGCTCACCGGGAGAAAGTTATTGAAAAATATCCTTTTCAGTTCGCTTCGTGCACCATCAATAATATATTAAAACTTAAGAGCGGCTTGCCTTTGTTTCTGCTAATTGTTATTTTTGTTATTAAAACATTATTATGAGTTCAGACGAATTGGAAATGTTGGTTGATGATACGCAGGAGCAGATGAAAAAAGCTATCGCACACCTTGAAACGGAATTAACGAAAATAAGAGCGGGAAAAGCCAATCCTTCAATGGTAGAAGGCGTAAGTGTAGAATATTACGGATCGATGGTTCCACTCAGCCAGGTTGCGAATATTAATATTCTGGACGCAAGAACCATAAGCATTCAACCCTGGGAAAAAAAGATGCTGGGAACAATTGAAAAAGCGATCCTGCAGGCAAATATTGGAATTACACCTCAAAATGATGGCAACCAGATCCGGTTGTATCTGCCGCCTTTAACCGAGGAAAGGAGAAGAGAACTTTTTAAAAAGGCGAGCGCTGAAGGCGAAGGCTCAAAGATTGCGATCCGCAATATCAGACGTGATTCTATCGAATACATCAAAAAAATGCAGAAAGACGGTTTGAGTGAAGATGTGGCAAAAGATTCAGAAAACAGGATTCAGGAGGTCACCAACAAATACATCGCCTTAATTGAAAAACACCTTGCTGCCAAAGAAAAAGATATGATGGCAGTTTAACAACATTTGAAATGAAATTAATAATTACCGTTCTCGTCCTTTACATCCTGTATAAACTGATATTTGACTATGTGATTCCTATTTCAAGAAGCGCTTCCGATTTCAAACAAAAAGTAAATCAAATGCGCAAAATGCAGGAGGAACAATTCCGACAAAATGATCCTCAATATCAAAACAACCGGGAATCAGCGGTTAATCAAAAAACATCTACCACTACTACTGACGGAGAATATATCGACTACGAGGAAGTGAAATAGTGACGAAGCTTAAACCGCATTACTTTTTTCCATAGGCCTTCAGCATTTCTTGCAGATCCTGTAAGGTGTTTATTTCATCAGGTTTTTTATCGTGCCTCCAGCGATTGATCCGGGGAAAACGAAGGGCCACGCCACTTTTGTGTCTTTTACTTGCGGCAATTCCTTCAAATGCAATTTCAAAAACGAGTTCCGGCTTTACCGTTCTTACGGGTCCGAATTTCTCCAGGGAATTTCTCTTTACAAACGCATCCACTTTTCTGAATTCTTCATCTGTGAGACCCGAATACGCTTTTGCAAAAGTGACGAGTTGATCGCCATCCCGAACGGCAAAGGTATAATCGGTATAAAGATTACTTCTTCTGCCGTGACCCTTTTGCGCATATACCATTACTGCGTCGATCGTGAGGGGATTTATCTTCCATTTCCACCAGTCACCGGTTTTCCTTCCGGTACCATAAAGCGAATCTTTTCGCTTCAGCATCAATCCTTCAGCGTTTTCTTCCCGCGACCGCTCCCGAATCAATGCCAGCTGCTGCCAATCAGAATAATCAACGGTTGTGGATAATACTATTGAATCGCGGCCCACTTCATCTATCAGTTTTTCCAGCAATCGACGTCGTTCCGCCAATGGATAATTCCTTATGTCATTTCCATTCCATTCCAGAATATCGTATGCAATAAAACCTACCGGCGCCTCCAGCAAATTCTTTTTCGATAAATTTTTTCTTCCAATCCTGGTCTGAAGAACCGCAAACGGAAGCACTTTCCCATTTTCTATCGGAATGATTTCGCCGTCAATCACGGTTCCGTTGGGAAGCAAATCTTTTAGAATAAAATATTCCGGAAACTTTTCCGTCATCAATTCTTCTCCCCGGCTCCACACAAAAAGTTCATCATTCCGTTTGATAATCTGGCCCCTGATTCCATCCCATTTCCATTCTGCCTGCCATTGTTCCGGTGTTCCCAATTCCTCCGGTTCTGTTGCCAACGCATGGGCAAGGAAAAAGGGATAGGGTTTTGAGAAATCCGTTTTAATCGAAGACTCCCCGAGCAGATCCTGAAAGCTTATGGAAAGCGGATCCCAATTGCCACTAATTTTATGGGCGATGGTTGATGCATCTTGTCCGCTTACCCTGGCAAGCGCATTCGTGACGAGCTTTTGAGAAACACCGATTCTGAACCCACCCGTTAACAGTTTATTGAAGACAAAACGTTCTGATACATTCATCCTGTTCCACCGGTCCAGTACAAAAGATTTTTTCTCAGCTTCTGTTGCCGTCTGAAGATTTACGATCCTTTCGAGATAGTACGATAAATCATGGTGTTCCTCCTCCGTCATAAATTCATTTGGAAGAAAAAGCGCAATGGTTTCCGCCAGGTCACCGATGGTGTGATAGGATTCTTCAAATAGCCAGTCTGGAAGCGCAGCCAGTTCGCAAGCCCAGCCCGCCAGCAGCGACCCGCTCAGAATTCTCTTCGGACGGCGACCGCTGAAAAGTGCGATCATCCAAACTCTGTCCCGATCCGGAGCCTGACTGAAATAGGATACAAGGGCTTCAAGTTTATCATTTGTCTTCGTAAAGTTTCCTAAACTCTGTACGAGCGAAGAAAACAATTGCATTCCATCGCGGTTATCATCTGAATGGACGTCGTTAGTTTGTTGTTTCCCCATCTGAAATTTCATTTACCGTTTTGGGAATAAAGGCTGCTTCATCTTCGGTTCCGAATTCAGTCTTCACTTCTTCGCTTTCGATCCCGGTTTCTGAAAGATACCGGCTGAAGGCAGCCTGAAACCCATGCGTTACGAATACTTTTTCAGCTCCTGTAGCTTTAACCGCCCCGAGTAGTCCCGTCCAATCCGCATGGTCACTTAAAGCGAATCCCGCGTCGGCATTCCGCCTTCTCTGGTTGCCCCTCACCTGCATCCATCCGCTGCAAATGCCAAGCGCATATGGATAAAATCGACGCATCCAGGGCGAAGCGTCAGCCGAGGGCGGTGCGATAACGATGGCGTTTTTCAAAGCCTCTTTCGAAGTTTCAGGTGTAATTCTTTCCACTTCAGGAAGTGCAATCCCTGCATTGGTGATGGCCTGGTGCATATTCCAAACTGCACCGTGCACCAATATTTTCTCGTTTAAAGATCCAAGCGCATGGAGTACTCGCTGGGCTTTTCCCAAACTGTAGGCGAGCAGGACGGTAGTACGGCCTTTCTGTTTATTCAAGCCAATCCAATCACGGATACTTTGATAGATTTCCTCCTGCGGTTGCCAGCGATAAACGGGCAGACCGAAGGTTGATTCAGTAATGAAAACGTGGCATTTAACCGGTTCGAATGCGCCGCTTAATCCGTCATTTTCAATTTTATAATCGCCGCTTACAACCCAAACCTCGCCATTTGATTCTATTCTGATCTGGGAAGATCCGATGATGTGACCGGCCGGATGAAGTGAAACTTTTACGCCATTGATTTGCACCGGCTCATTCCAGTTTAAACCGCTGTAATCATTGTCGCCCAAACGGGCCTGCAGCAAAGGAACGCTGAGTATATGCGACAGATAATGGTTATGACCAGGTTTTGCATGATCGCTATGTGCATGAGTAATAATCGCTTTATCCACCGGTTCCCAGGGATCAATGTAAAAACCGGCTTTGGGGCAATAAAGACCTTTGGAAGTGAATTCGATCAACGGCATCTAGTAGAATAGCAGAAACTGTTCCTAAATACAATGTGGAAGACCAGGAATCCACAATCAGAAAAAATCTTTGTCTGGCGGTAGCCGGCAGCTTGCGGGTGAAAACCCCATCATCAGACGTTCGCATCCCACAGCACCTAAGGTTGCCACTTTACCCTTCCTTCCTGCAGATCTCTTGAATTTGTACCGATGTAAATGATAAATTCGCCCGTTTCAAAAACCTTTTTCAGGTCATTATCATAAAACATCAGATCATCCTGTGTAATAGTGAATGAAACCGCTTTCATTTCGCCCGGTTCGAGATATATTTTTTGAAATCCTTTCAATTTTTTTACAGGCTGTGTGATTGAAGCAACAGGATCACCGATATAGAGTTGTACGGTCTCTTCGCCCGCCATCTTTCCCGTATTGGAAACCGTTAGCGTTGCAATAAGGCGGTCCTTTCCCTGCAAAGTTTCTTTATTGAAACGTACGCCGCTGTAAGAAAAAGCGGTGTAGCTGAGCCCGAATCCGAAAGGAAATAAAGGATCATTGCTGATGTCGAGATAATTGGACTTAAACTTTGCCGATTCTTCATTGTGGAATGGCCGGCCGGTATTTTTGTGGTTGTAATAAATCGGAATTTGCCCAACGCTTCGCGGAAAAGTTGCCGTGATTTTTCCGGAAGGATTATAATCGCCAAACAGGACATCCGCCACTGCATTTCCCGCTTCCGTGCCGGGAAACCAGCAATCGAGGATCGCATCTGCATTTTCATTTTCCCAGTTAAGGGTGAGCGGACGCCCGTTAAATAAAACAATTACCAGTGGCTTCCCGGTAGCCTTTAGTGCCTTCAAAAGGGTTTGCTGGCTTTCAGGTATGGAAATGTCGGCTCTGCTCGATGCTTCACCCGTCATGTCAGCGGCTTCCCCTACTACAGCCACAATTACGTCGGCCATGCTGGCTGCATTTACAGCTTCTGCGATCATTGCATCCGGCGACCGTTCATCGGTTTCCACTTCAACTCCTAAAGCGTTTGTTCTAACTTTCAACATCGAATCATCTGTTATATTGGCTCCTTTGGCATAAAAGATCTCAAGACTGTCTGCCGTTGCGTTCTTTATTCCCTGCATCACCGAAACCGACTTTTGCCATTCACCGGCAACCACCCAGGTGCCGAGCATGTTTCTCTGGTTATCCGCCAATGGGCCCACGAGTGCAATCTTTCCGGATTTTTTCAACGGTAGCACCTCATTCTGATTTTTTAATAAAACGAAAGACCTTTTTGCAATTTCTCTGGAGAAATTACGGTTTGAATCCGTAAAGATTTCCTTTCCCGGACGTGTATCATTTACATAACGGTATGGATCGCTAAACAGGCCCAGTTTATATTTTGCTTCAAGCACCTTACGACAGGCGTTGTTGATTTCCGCCATCGTTACTTTTCCTTCTTTCAATGATTTTGGAAGGGTGTTTAAAAAGCCTTCCGATACCATATCCATATCCAGTCCTGCTTTTAAGGCCCCGGCCGATACCTGTTGCAGGTCTCCAAGCCCATGCGCTATCATTTCACTGACGGATGTATAGTCAGAAACTACCAGTCCTTTGAAATTCCACTTATTGCGCAAAACGTCGGTTAACAGCCAGCGATTTGCGGTTGCGGGAATCCCATCAATTTCATTAAAAGAGGTCATCACACTTCCAACGCCGGCTTCAACGGCCGCTTTGTAAGGAGGCAGATAGTATTCAAACATTTTGATCTTACTCATGTCAACGGTATTGTAATCTCTGCCTGCTTCGGCCGCGCCGTATAGAGCAAAGTGTTTTACGCAGGCCATTACGGTATTATTTTTACTGAGATCTTTACCCTGATAACCTTTGACCATTGCAGCCGCTATTTGTGATCCCAAAAAAGGATCTTCCCCGCTTCCTTCGGAAATTCTTCCCCATCTCGGGTCTCGTGAAATGTCGACCATCGGTGAAAACACCCAGTTCAAACCATCGGCCGTAGCTTCCGTCGCCGCTATCCTTGCACTTTTTTCAATCAGCGCGGTATCCCAGGTGGCTGATAATCCGAGTGGAATCGGAAAAATCGTTTTATGGCCGTGAATCACATCTAGTCCAAATAAAAGCGGAATTTTCAACCGCGAATTTTCAATGGCGATCTTTTGTGCCTGCCTCACTTTTTCCGGCGTCCATATTCCAAATAGTCCTCCCACTTTTCCCTGCCTGATCTTTTCATCCACATCCTCGCTCACAACAGCACCGGTTACCGCCCCGCCCGGCGTCAGGAGATTTAATTGTCCGATCTTTTCTTCCAGAGTCATTTTACTCATGAGGGTGGAAACGAAGGCATCCATGTTGGAGGTCTGTGCCCGGGCAGCTAAAACACAGGTTAAGGCAAAAAAACTATAAACGATTTTTTTCATGTTCTTTATTTTTTAAGATAAGGACCAATTGCGTTTTTCCAAATGAAATACCCTTTTTCATTCATATGGAGACTATCCGATTTAAAAATTTCAGGTTTCGGTTTGCCATCGGAATTCAACATCAGTTGATATACATCCACAAATGCTGTATTGGTTTGCTGTGTTAAATAATACCGGATAGAAGCGTTGGCTGCTTCCACCGATGCACGATGTTGCTTTCGGACAGGACTGGGTTTGATGGAAACAAATACAACCGGAATTTCCTGAAACTGCTTTCTGATCATCTCAAATAAGATCTTAAATCTGTCGGAGACGGTGGCCGCATCAACATTCGGTTCTGTAAGGTCATTTTCCCCACAGTAAATTACAATTTGTTTTGGACGGTAGGGAAAAATGATATCGTCTGCATAATAAATGACATCCCTGAGACTTGAACCGCCAAACCCACGGTTGATGATCGGGAATCCGGGAAAATAGTTTTGTATGGAATCCCACATGCGGAAGGAAGAACTGCCGACAAAGAGGATGGCATTTTCTTTCGGTTTCTGGATGTTATCCTGTTGTTTGAAGTTTTCTATTTCGTCGGAAAATGCATGATTTTGTGAAAAGGAATCCGGGCCAAAGGCAACAAAAAGCAAAACCGGTAATAGTTTAAAAAATAATCTCATTGTACTTTATTTAAAATGCGGACTGGTAAAATCAAGTTTTTTCAATCCGCTTTGAATTTCAGGAATTTTCATAAACAGGTTCCAGAGTAATCCGCTCCGATAGTTTTCGATCATTACAATTATCGGACCCTGATCAATCGCAAGATGCGAGCTCGCATACCAGTCTTTCGATTGGTTAAACGCGTCAACAAATCCATATTCACTCCACAATTTATCGCCCAGATCATAATAGAAATGTTTTAATGCCGCCATTGATTTATCCGGGGTATACGGAAACGACGATAGCGCCGCCGTTGGCGTTATTGTTCCAAGATCATTTGTAGGTGAATGCGCATTGTAACCGTTATACGTATCGCTGGCCGTTAATCCCCAGCAGTTTTCGCCATAACCTTCGAACTGGTTTGGATTGATGACACAATGTTTGTAATTGATGAGGGTGTGATTTTGAACCTGCTGCCAATAGTCTGAATACCGGTCTTTCAATCCCTTCGGATCCAATCCCAGGTAACTGTAATGTTCAAAAAAAAGCGGTCCGCCATAGGGAAATCCGAGAGGAAGAACGATATCGTAATAAGTTCTGCCGTTCAGGAAATAATTGCTTTGGGCCCAGCAGTTGTCATACACTTTTTTGCTTATCGGGTAGGTGGGCGAAGAAGCAGCCAGGATGTAGGTAATCAGGCATTCATTGTATCCTCTCAATTCAAAATTCATGCTCCAGCCGTTGTTTGGACTCCAATGCCAATATAGCAGATCGAGACCGCCCCGTGTATGCCAGTTCCATTCTGCTCCTTGCCATAAGCCGGTAATGCGGTTGCGCAGTTCTCTTTCGAGTGGATCGTCTCCATTGAAGTATTCCCGTACACAAAGCAGCCCCTCAAACAGGAAGGAGGTTTCCACCAGATCAGCTCCATCATCTTTTCGGCTGAAAGGGATGGTTTTACCGGTTTCACCATTCAACCAATGGGGAAAAATGCCGTGGTAGCTGTCTGCTTTTTCCAAAAATTTTACCGACTTCAGAAGATGTTTCACAGCAGTATCGCGGGTTATCCATTTTCGCTCGGTTGCAACGATGATGGCCATCAAACCAAAACCACTGCCGCCGGTTGTAATTACTTCATTTCCATAATTATACGCTTCATTGCTTCTTTCCCTCGCGAGGCCGCTCACCGGATGTGCAAAATTCCAGAAATACCGGAAGGTTTGTCTTTGCACAAGGTCAAGCAAGGCAGAATCAGACAGGTTTTTAGGACGTTGAAGCGGATCAAATTTTTCGCGCCCTTTTTGTTTTTGAGAAAATGTGGAAGATGAGAAAAACAAAACCGGAATAAGCAAAGCAATCAATTTCAATTTCATGTCCATAAATTAAAGCTTTTAAAAATACGGCTTTTTACTTTTAGTTTGATCAATAAGCGAACAACGGAATGCCAGACATCCTTGCTGCTCCTTAAATTATGCTTTAAATTTTGGACAATTGAGATGAATACTGTTGATTTGTTTTTCCAAACCAACGTTATGAGAGTAGTTTTACCCCTGATCCTCACTCTGATCGCAATTTCAACGTTTGCACAAAAAAACAAAAGCAAATTTGCCAGGTACGGCAACATCAGCAAAGAGGATTTGCAGAAGCAGGTTTATGAAATTGACAGCAGCGCAAATGCGGTGATCCTGTATGATGTGGCGGAAGTCTATCTTGAAGGCAACTCCAAAAACTCGATTTCTTTGTTTACTAAAAGACACAAGATCATCCACATACTAAACAAAAACGGATATGATCTGGCGAAAGAGGAAATCAGGTTATATAATGATCTGGAAGAAATTGAGAAATTCAGGGCAACAACTTACAACCTCGAAGGCGATAAGATTGTAACAACCGGCGTTGATAAATCTTCTAAATTCATTGAAAAAATAGATGAAGATGTAACCGCTCAAAAGTTTACATTTCCGCAGGTGAGGGAAGGAAGTATCATTGAATTTGAATATGTAACTGAGTCACGGGTCTTCTGGCAACCCGACACCTGGTATTTCCAAAGTCTTGATGCACCAACGTTGTACAGTGAATTCAATTTTGATATTCCTCAATTTTTAAACTACAACTTCCTGGCGCAGGGTTATCATCCCATTGCGGTTAGTGAACGAAAAGAATCGACTCAAAATTTTTATTTTAGTGTAGACGGACAACATCGTTCTTCACTGCCGGCCTCTGTAAACAGCTATAAATGGGCAATGAAAGATGTTCCGGCATTGAAATATGAGAGTTTCACCACTTCACTGAATAACCATATTTCCAGAATGGAGTTTCAGCTTTCTTCAGTTAGTCAGCCCTTAACGCCGAAAAGTTACAGCACAACCTGGGCCGATGTGGTGACGGATCTTTTGAAATCGGAAAACTTCGGGCAGAAATTGTCGGCTTCCAACAACTGGATGTCGGAAGATCTCAAACCGATTATTCAATCCGGAAAAAGTGATATGGAAACGGCAATGGCCATCTATTACTACGTAAAGGATAACTTTAAATGTACAAGGGATTATGGCCTTTTCCTCAATCAGAGCCTGAGAAATATTTTCAAATCAAAAAGCGGTAATGTGGCAGAGATCAACATCCTGCTTACGGCGATGCTGCGTTATGCCGGATTTGAAGCGCATCCCGTTTTGGTGAGTACGCGCAATCATGGTTATGCCTACGTTGTTTCTCCGATGCTGAAAAGCATGAACTATGTGATCACCACAGTAAATATCGGCGACAAAGTGTATTATCTTGATGCCACCAATCCTTATATTGGTTTTGGAAAACTTCCCCTCGACTGTTTCAACGGATTTGCGGTGATCGCAAATGCCGAAGCTTCGCCGGTTTCATTCGATGCCGCTCAGGTAAACGAACAAAAGCGAACGGTGTTATTTGTAAACAACCTTGAAAACCATAAATGGGGTGGAAAGGTGCGGCAGGTTCTCGGATACTACGAATCCGAAGAAATGCGGAAAAAAATTTCTGAAAAAGGGAAAGAAGAAATTCAAAAGCAACTTCAAAGTGAGTACCGCGATTTCGCCACTGTTGAAAATGTTGGTTTCGATTGGCTGGATGAATACGAAAAGCCTGCGGTGTTGACTTACGAGCTTGACCTGAATGTTGATGGCGAAGATCTCTTGTATTTTTCTCCGGTGATGGTCGACGGATTGAAAAAGAATCCCTTTTCAGGAAGTGAAAGACATTATCCGGTAGAAATGCCCTACTGCATGGATGAATCGGTGCAGGCAACCATAGAAATTCCGGAAGGCTATACCGTAGATGAATTACCAAAATCTGTGAAGATGCTTTTAGATGAGGAAGGCAAAAGCTTTTTTGAATACCGGATTTCGGTTTCCTCTAACCTCATTTCCTTTGTTTTCCGTACAAAAATCAGTCAGGCTTTTTTCGCTCCCGAAGAATATCCGGTTTTGAAAGAATTTTTTAATCAGATCTATAAAAAACAAAGCGAACGGATCGTATTTAAAAAGATGTAGTATGAAGTTTCCCCTTTTCCTGGTAATTGCAATTTGTATTTCAGCCGGTGTGCAAGCGGCAGATACAAAATATCCTGTAAGTAAAATTCCTGAAAATCTCAAAACAGGAGCAAATGTTGTTAAGCGGATTGAAAATATAGAATTTACGATCGTAAACACGGGTTCAACCATCTATAAATATCATTATGCACTAACGATCTTAAACCGCTTCGGAGATAAACATGCCGGCTTCAAAACATTTTATGATAAGCTCAGTAAGATTGTCTCGATTGACGCTAACCTTTATGATGCCAACGGCAACCTGATAAAAAAGTTAAAGACAAAGGATATAACCGACCTGAGTGCCGTAAGCGACAATAACCTCATGGACGATTCGAGGGTGAAGCTTCACAACTTCAATTACAACTCCTACCCTTATACCGTGGAATATATTGTGGAAGAAAGATTCAACAACACCTTTCATTTTCCGGGCTGGGCGCCTCAACCCGACGAGAATTATTCGGTGGAAGAAAGCAGCTACACGATTGTTTGTCCGGAAAATTATACCGTTCGCTATCGCGAATTCAATTATCCGGGAGAAGCAGCAAAGAAAGTTGAAAATGGAAAATCAAAAATCCGCTGGCAGGTAGGTCTCCTTGCACCCTTTAAAGAAATGTTTGCAAACAGCTCTTTGAGGGATTTAACCACAGTCGTCTATTTTGCTCCTACATCCTTTGAAATTGAAGGTTATAAAGGCAACATGCAAAGCTGGAATGACTTCGCGAAATTTCAAAGCTCTCTTAACGTTGGTCGCGATGTACTACCAACGAATATTTCTGACAAGGTAAGGGAAATCTGCGCCGGAGTTTCAAGCGATGAAGAAAAGGTGAAATTACTGTATGAATATTTTCAAAAGAATACCCGTTATATAAGCATTCAGTTAGGTTTGGGTGGATGGCAGCCGTTCGATGCCGGTTATGTTGCAAAAAAAGGATATGGCGACTGTAAGGCGTTGACAAATTATATGCAAAGCCTGCTGAAGGAAGCTGGCATCCGTTCACTCTACTCGATTGTGAATGCCGGTGCAAAAACCGCCATCATGGAAGACTTTCCTTCCCTGCAGTTCAACCATGTTATTCTTTGTGTTCCGCTTGAAAAAGACAGCATCTGGCTTGAATGTACAAGCCAAAGTCTTCCTGCAGGATACATGAGCGCGTTTACCGGAAATACCAAAGCGTTGATGAGCACTGAAAGTGGCGGCCAGCTCATCGCCACTCCAAGATATGGGCTGAATGAAAATAAAGAACTGAGGTATATAAACGCCAGACTGAAAGAGGAAGGTGAATTAGAAATGCAGATCAGGACTTCCTATAGTTGCCTGAAACAGGATCAAATCTGGATGAAGACTGAATATTTACCTAAAGATCAGATCCGGAAGGAACTTGAAAAGCAATACGATCTCGGTACTTATCATATCATTGACTTCAAATACGCCAAACAACCGGGAAGACTGCCTGTCATGAAAGAGGAAATCGAACTGGTTGCCAACAGCTATGCGGTGATGTCGGGAAAAAGATTGTTCATCAATCCGAATATTTTAAACCGTTCCAACAAAAATCCGGCTGAAACGGAAGGCCGGAAAGCCGATTTTATTTTCAATACCGCCTTTCATGATGAAGACAGTGTAGAAATTGAAATCCCCTCCGGCTATACGGTGGAATCGCTTCCGAAAGATATCGCACTGAAATCTGCTTACGGTAATTATTCTGCGAGTTACAGGTTCGAAGGTAACAGGATCAGTTACAAACGAATGTTTGAACAGTTTGACGGGCGGTTTAAGGCACCGGAACAAAAGGAAATAGTCGCATTTTTCAATGCGGTTTTTAAGCAAGACCGGGCATCGGTTGTGCTGATCAAACAGTAATTCTCCAGGGCTTTATTCTTTTCTTCTGTATAAAAAATAATATCTGTGTTATATTTATGCAAAATAACCGGAAAGCAATAGTTGTCGTTGAACGTAATTAAAGCCATATTAGTAATAATTTCTGGTATTTTATCGGGAGTGCAACCGGCCTTGTCGCAACAAAAACTTGTTGATATCAGGGTGGTCGTCACAGATACTTCAGACGCTCCTGTGGAAAATGCCATTATCTCCATTATTGACCAAAACGGTTCCGGATTTTCATTTGAATTTACCGACAAAAATGGGGAAGCAGATCTGTCATTCATTCAAAATGATGGGGAATCAGATATTCACATAAAAATTACCGCTGTTACCTATCATACTCAACTGCTGCCACTTCTCGATGATAAGAAAGTGTATAAAGTTCAATTAAAACAGAATCCCGATGAACTAACGGAAGTGCTCGTAAATGGTCCGGACGGACCCAGAATTGTCAGGAAAGATGATACGTTGAGTTATTCGACGGCCGATTTCAGATTGCCCAATGATCGCACCATCGGAGATGTATTGCAAAGAATTCCGGGAGTTGAGCTGTCAGAATCCGGCGTTGTTTATTTTATGGGAAGACCGATTAGCAATTTATATATTGACGGCGACGATCTTTTTAACGACAAATATGGCATCCTGCTGAAAAATTTGCAAGCCGGGTTGATTGATTCGGTTGAAGTTATTGACAACAACCAGCAGATGAAAATCCTTCAGGGGAAAAAATCGGGCACAGATCCGGCAATTAATTTAAGAATGAAAACCCGCTCAAAAGATGAAGTCCTTAATTCCCTTGAGGTTGCAGGGGGTTTGCCGGAGCAGTACGACCTTTCCATTCAATCCATGTTATTTAAACCATCCTTTAAAACGGTCAATACCGCAAAATCCAATGATGCAGGGCAGAGCTATCTGGCTGAAACCGTCCCCTTTCAGCGGAATAGCAAGTGGCAGAAATGGAATGAAAAAAACGAGTTCACCGATTTTCTTTCCGCCGGCCGGTATTCTTCTCCCTCCCTCAATATGAACAGGTGGTTGTTTAATAACAGCCAGATGCTCAGTTTGAACAATCTTTGGAAAGCCGGAAATCAAAACGAAATCAGGGTCAATGCCAACGCTTTGAGGGAATTGGATAATATGGATTATGGCAACACGCTCAATTATTATGCCTATAAAGATACGATTGAATATTCTGAAACAGGAAGCGAAAAATCGAAGAACAACTATTATGATCTTACGGCAAACTACAATACCAATCATTCAAAATTATTCCTTAATAATGAGTTGAAAGTTCACTATAGAAACCGTTTTACATCGGCAGATTTACTTTCCCTAAATCAGCATATCGATCAGCAACTGGAGCAGAAAGATTACGGTATTTCCAATACTTTCAGGACGCTTCATTTGTTAAAAAACCGCCTGATCGGAGAGGTTTATTCAAATATCGCCTTTAGCAGCCGGCCGGAAGTTTTAGATGTTTTTCCGGGCGTACAGGAAAGAATCATCAACAGTGGAAGGAAATATTTCTGCACGACGCAAAATATAGAATTCGATGATTTTTCAACCACCAATGCCCTTGGAATCAGCTCGCTGCGAGAGCGGTTTTTTCAATCCTACACTGCCGGATTCAACTATAACCGTCAGTCGCTCAACACCTCTTTGATCGGCATTTCCGACAATAAGGAAATCATTGATCCGGGTGAAGGATTTTCCGGAAAGGAAAAGTTTATTCGATTCCGGCCCTTTTTTGTTGGGGAGTGGATCTTTCACACCGAAAAACACGAGCTCTCCGCATCGGTCTATTTCAAATCGTCGTTTATTCGATTTGAAAATGACAGCACCTTTGAAAGAGCATTCGTTACCGCAAATCCCTCCATCGGTTATAAACTCAAAACCGGTAAAGAATCAAACATGATTATAAAGGCATCGATTGATCACGAAGAAGGAAATATCGAAGATCTATACCCTTCTGTAATTCTATCAGATTTCAGAACGCTTCTCAAAAAAAGGCTTCCATTTCTTAAAGAGCGAAGCCGGACAATTGCGGGAAGATTTAATTTTCAAAAAACCGCACAACTTTTGGTCGGCCACGTTGGGTTGAGCTATTCCAGTAAGCATCTCAACTATATTACTTCCTACAAACTTTCACCCACAGCCGTCGAAATTGTTGCGCTTCCATACGAAAATGAAGCAAATACCCTTGCTTTTAATGCTGTTGTATCCAAATATTTAAATCCGATAAAAGCAAATATCGAAGTAAAGGGTAGCGGAACCATCAGCAATTCACAACGCATTCAGCAAAGCGTTTTACTGCCCGTAAAAAATCTGAGGTTAGGATATGAGATTAATCTGATTAAAAAACTTGAATCCTTTCTAACACTCGCGTACCAGGTGAAGTATAACCGGTTTAAAGCAACCATGGAAAATACGGCGGGAAACGAGTTTGAAAAGCATTCCTCTGCCCTGACAAACCGTTTCGTTCTAAATGCTTTTCCCGGCGACCATTGGAAATTAAACGTGGGAGTAAATTCAAAACACAATCGTATTGAAGACATGACATCCTATCACTACGTGATGATCGATGCATCCTTGAAATACCAGTTTTCGAATCCTGACCTGGAGATATCGGTTGAAGGATCAAACCTAAACGGCGCGAAAAATTACCAGGAAATTTATATGGTTGCAAATAATTTATTGATCAACGATTTTAATCTCCGCCCACCTTCTTTTATGCTGAGATGTTCTTTCAATTTCTAAGCCTCACCCTATCCATTTCAAAGCGGTCGCTATTTTAATTATTTTCGCTAAAAAAATGCTTTGTATATACCATCAGTCCACTGATCCCTATTTCAATATTGCAACGGACGAATATATTTTCAAACACATAGAGGAAGATTGTTTCATGCTATGGCAAAATGACAATGCCATTATCGTTGGGAAGCATCAGAATACACTGGCCGAAATTAATTTTGATTATGTAAAGAAAAACAACATTCACGTGGTGCGGCGGCTTTCGGGCGGTGGCGCGGTTTATCATGACCTGGGAAATCTCAATTTTTCGTTTACCCAAACGGGAAAAGATTCCAGCCTTATGGATTTTCACAAATTTACCAAACCAATCATCGATGTCTTGCAAAGCCTCGGAGTGAATGCGGCATTTGAAGGAAGAAACGATATTACCATTGATGGTCAGAAAATCTCCGGAAATGCAGAGCATATTTACAAAAATAAAATTCTTCATCACGGAACATTATTGTTTGCGTCGGAAATGAAAAATGTGAGTGAGGCGCTGAAGATTCATCCTTTAAAATACAGCGATAAGGCGGTAAAATCAGTTCCGAAAAGGGTTACCAATATTTCTTCTCACTTAAAATCTCCCATCTCAATTCAACAGTTTACTGAGATGATTATGCAGCATGTAATGCAAACTTTCCCCGGATCGAAATTGTACAGTTTTACGCCTGCCGACCTTGAAATCATCGAAAGGATCAGAAATGAGAAGTATGCCACCAAAGAATGGAATTACGGATATTCGCCCGATTACAGTTTTAAAAAAGAAATTAAAACCGCCGGCGGTATGCTTGAAATGAATATTGATGCAGAACAGGGAATTATAAAAAAGATCAAGATATTCGGCGACTTTTTCAACGAAAAGGACATATCGGAGATTGAATATGCATTAGTTGGCACCGCACATGATGAAGAGGCAATAAGAACCCGTTTAAAAGATTATGATATCGGCCGGTATTTCCGAAACATAACCATTGACGACATGATTGCCGTGATGTTTTAACAACGGCGAAAAAGCCGTTGGTCCTCATGACACTTCCGTTTCCGCAGGCCTTTCAGAAGGTTCCTCTTCGAGGGAAGCGATGATTTCGTCCTTTTCTGCAGTCGAGAAATTTAGATACCGGCCATGCACCAGCCGCTCTTTTACCAGGTGTTCCAATTTATGGTGCAAGGGTAAGATGATGGCGGCAATTCCAATCAATATCAGCAACATATACACGGGAGTATGGTGTGTAAGCGATTCAATATACGGATGCAGGAAAAGAGATACAAATTCAAACAACATCAATAGTCCGAACAAGCCCATAAATTCGATGATCTTAGGCTTCACTTTTCTTTTACCCAATAGCAGGATCAGGCCAAAGAAAAAAGGAATGAAGGCACCCATTGCAGCCATCTGGAGGTTTGATTCTCTTACTTCCATCGCCTGTTCATGCGCCTCAGCAATTTCCTGTTGGCGCAGTTCTTCCGCAAATGAAAGGTTTTGTACTTCCCGCACTTTCTCCTGGCTGAATAAGGAATCCTTTCCGGCGACCGTTATGGCCTGGTATGCGAATGCGCTGTCCATATTATTGATAGACTTAAAATAATCCGTGAGAAAAAGACTTGCATTCAGCACCCGCTTGGTAAAGCCGCCGGCTTTGGCGGTCGCGAGTGACCAACGCGAATAGTAAAGGGCAGAATCGCGGTTTCCTGATCCTTTAAACAATTGCGCAATCCCCAAGGTTGCCTCACAGATTCCCTCATCGTTGCCCGCTGCTATCAGATCGGGCAGTCCAAGCCGGTAATATTCGAGCGCCAGGGCCGGTTGATTCATTTTACAGTGAATATTCCCGAGATTGGTCAGAGCAGCTCCGGTGATTACCATGTCGTTGCTTTTAAGTGCGAGATCGTAAGCCCGTTGGGTGTATTCTCTTGCAGAATCAAGCTGATTCGTTTTTTCAAAATAATCGCCCAGATTCACAAGCGTATAAATAAAATGCAAGGTATCGCCAATCTCCTGACTTAATATTTTGGCTTGTTGTGTATAAGAAATGGCCTCGGCATATTCCTTTTGTTCGCTATAGATTATTCCCATATTCATATAGGCCAATGCCATTCCTAACCGGTCGCGAATCTGTTCTCTTATTTCGAGGGATTGCAGGAAGTTTTGAAGCGCATCAGGATAATTTCCCGTTATCCAGTAAACAATTCCTTTAATGTTTAAACAATTCGCCTCACCTTCAGCATACTTTATTTCCCGGGAAATGGTTAAGCCTTTTTGGGCCAATAGCAGACTGCTGTCGGGTTTAGAAAACAGGTATTGATTTGCAAGCTGATGCAGCACAATTACACGGCTCGAATCGATCAACTTTGTGTTCAGTAAATTTCGGAGGCTGTCGCGGATATTCGTTTGTCCGAAGGCAAAAATCTGCATCAGCAGCATCAGTATGATCAGTGACGGCTTAACGAATGCTGCTCGTTTTACATGAAATGCTTGTCCTTCAAATCCTTTTAAACCCATTGCTTATAATTTTCGTGGCGAAGGATAAAGGTTTTCAAAGAAATGGAAACAGATAATCTTACTCAAAGCTAACAAAAATGACGAACCAAACGGCTCGTCATTTTCGCGGACATAGAAAATTCTATTGCTTTAATAGTTTTATAACCTTCTCTTCGTTACCCGTTTTTACCTTCAAAACATACATGTCAGCCCGAAGATTTCCCGGAACACTCAGTTGTAGAGCGTTTATTCCTTCATGAAAGTTTCCTTCTTTTATGGCTTCCACTGACCCTTGCAGGTTGTATAAAGTGACCGAAGCGTAGGCGGCCTTTTGAAAATCCAACTGAATATTGATGGAGTTGGTGAATGGATTCTGTGCTACTACGTTCCTGATCACCGGTTTCGGTTTGCTGTTTTGAACCATCACTGTTCCGCAGCCATTGGGACTTGTTGACACCACCGGCCTGATTGCAAGACCGATGTCTAAATGGTAGACCTCAGAATAATTACGCCATTTTCCGTTGGTAAACCGCGTCCAGGCAGTTGAAGGCGTTTCATCCCCGTTTTTGCTCGACAGGATGATGACCGAATCTCTCACGCCCGGAACTTTATTCTTTTGCAATCCGGAAGCAGTTGTATCCCAGGTGAGTTGAGACACATCCATAGAAATGTATAGTTTTTTCGTTCCCGGCAGCACGATACCCTGAAACTCGCTGAGAAGGGTTGGCGCGTTTACCAGCGCGTCATGTTGCAATTCACAGATTGTTTTCTTTACGGTAGGTCCAAACTGAGCACCCGGCTTTCCATTGTCATCCTCATAAAACTTAAAGTTAACCGGTTTTGCGAGGTCGGCTTTTCGGGTGGTGTTGACAGCAGCAAACAAAAATTGCGCTCCCAGCAGATATTTATAATTGGTTCCGGAAAAATCGAAATAGCCGGCAATTTCCTGGTTATTGTAGGCATTTTTTCCGCAGGGGCTGCCTACGTTTCCCGGGCAGAAATAGTCGTGCAATGATTTCCAATCAGGGGGCAATGGAAGGGTATCGCAATCACATCCGGATTTGTTGTGTCCGGCGATTCGGCTTTCCGGCTGTGTTTCAATCTGATAAATGCGGTCCTGTTGGGCGTTTCCAACAAACGGACAGCTAAGCAGGATTGGTAAAAACCACAATGCCCGACGGTAAATTTGTTTCATGGGAGGAAAATTTAAAATGGTAAGGGAAAGTAAGTTATAAAAAATATTTATTAAACCAACAAATTTTTTTGATATTGTTGAGCTTACCTCCCATTTTATTAGAAAACATTCATCCGATAGAAACCTTCGCGGACTTCAGATATGCTTTTCACGGTTTAAAATCCCAATTTCTGCAGACCGGCTTTTATCTCCGGATTGCTCATAAACAGTTTCCACAGCAGGCCGCTACGATAGTTTTCAATCATTACAATTTGAGTTCCCTGGTCAATTGCGAGATAGCTGTCGGCAAACCAGGGAGTAGATAAATTAAAGGCATCGGTGAATCCGTAATCTCCCCAGATTTTATCACCCAGTTTATAGTAGAAAAATCTTATTGCATTCATCGATTCATCAGGCGTATATGGCATGGATGAAACCGCGGCAGTCGGACTAATCACGCCATCATCATTTACCGGATCGTGAACCGCATAACCGGAAATATTGTCGTCACTGCCCGTTAATCCCCATACATCCTTACTGTAGCCATTCATCCTTTTAGGATTGGTAATACAGTAATTATAATTGATCAGGGCATGCGAACGGTTTTGCTGAAAATAATCTGCATATTGATCTTTCAAACCGTTCGGATCAATGCCCAGAAAGGAATAGTGTGCAAAAAACAGCGGTCCTCCGTAAGCCGGACCGAGCGGAAGTTGTATTCCGTAATAAGTATTGCCGTTTTTGAAACTTCCGTTGCCGCTCCAGCCGTTTTCGTAAACTTCTTTGGTGATCGAATAACCGGATGATGAAGCCGCGAGCACATAGGTTATGAGCGCTTCATTCCAGCCTTTGACCGGTAAATTCATCTGCCATCCGAACTGAGGACTCCAATGCCAGTATAAGACATTTTGATTGTTTTGAAACCACGTCCATTCAACCGCATTCCAAAGCGCATTAATGTCATTTCTTAAGTTCGTTTCCCGGCTGTCGGTGAGATTGAAATATGCCCTTGCAGTGAGTAATCCCTGCATTAAAAAAGAAGTTTCCACCAGGTCGGCGCCGTCATCTTTTTCACTGAATGGAATAGTGGCTCCGGTAGTGCCATTGATCCAATGCGAAAATGCACCGTGATACCGCGTACACTTATCTTTTAGGAAAGAAGTGATTTTCTGAATATGATCCGCCCCTTCCGTTCTCGAAATAAATCCCCTTTCAATTGCCACGATGGTGGCCATTAATCCAAACCCTGTTCCACCGGTAGTCACAATGTCGCCCGATGTGTTTCGCTCTCTCGCCATTCCACTTACCGGATGTGCAAAATCCCAGAAATATCTGAAGGTTTGCTTTTGGATGAGCGTCAGCAGCGCACTGTCGGAAATCCGGGGAAACTTATCCGTAGAATCGATAGCAGTTATTAAAGATAGATTTATGGCGGATAGGAGTTTGCTACCGGATTGGGATTGAAGTTGGGTGGATACGGAAAGATTGTATTTCGTAATCGGAAGATCGAGATCCGGAAGAATGAGTAAACTGCTGTCGCCGTCCTCAAGACTAAAGGAATAGGCAGCCTTTTGTGCATCCGGCGAGGTGATGGTTACGGCATTCTTTACTGATGTTTCGCTCAAGGGCGCTGAAAATCTAATCTTAATTTCCGACTGTTGATTTACATTGTAATAGGTGAATCCGTTATAGAGGTTGTCAACCGTTAAGCTTACAAAGTTAAAGCTTGCACCGGCCGGGGGTTGAGGAGGCGTAACGGCACCTTCGGGACTTTTTTTACAGGAGGATAGCATCGTGAAACTGTACAAAAAAACGAAGGAGCAAGAAATTAACCGGTAAGGCCGTTTATTAAACATGATTTCAAAATTAGTACAAATTTGTTCTTCCGGCCATTGCGTGCATATTCATTCGAGGGAAGAAATTTTTTTAGTTTGATGGATAAAAAGCAGTGACCGGTCCAGCCGTTTTTTTTCAGGAGCTATCCTTTAAAACAATCTCTGTTGTATCAAAACAAAAAGCCTCCCGAAGGAGACTTTTGCTGAACTAACCCGATATCTTATTTACCTCTTCCTTCGAGCTTTACCAATGAATTGATATCTTCTTCGGAAAGAGCTACATTATACATCCTTACTTCATCCAGGGCGCCGGTAAGATAGCTTGCCCAATCCTGATGGCCGGAACCGGTGGTTAAACTTGGATCCGTTTGAAACTGCACCGTTCCAAACACCATCTTCCCGGAATTCTGAAACTGAATGGGGCCATAATTTTCAACGGTCTGTGTGGCGATCTTAGATCCGTTTACAAAAACCTTGAAAGCGGAAGTTGTGGCGTCATAAGAAAGCGCCACACTGGTCCATACGTTCCAGATGTTGTTCACTTCGTAGTTTCCGAGCCAGGCATCCATTCCATTGCTGAAAACGTGCATTTTCAGGATCGCTTTGTCGGCCGAACTTCCATTTTCGAAGAACATGTCAATATTGCCCCAGAAATTACTTTTGTTTGAAAGATTCACGAGTCCAACAATACCATCTGTATTTTGAGGACTATTCACCCAATAGGTAATGGTAAAACTCTGAGCCGAAAGAATTGCATTGGTGGGATCGAAAAGGACGTAAGCATTTTCTGCTCCCTTCATAGCCTGCCCTTTAACACCGCCCGTAAAAGTGGTGCCGGTATTTTCGCCGTTGTTTCCCGAAACGCTGTCGACATAGGAACCGTTGAAAGCCCAGTAGGCGATGAGGTTGCCGGGAGCAATTTCAGCGGAACTCGTATAGCCTCCGATTGAAAGTTCGGGCGCATAACTTTTGGGATCGAATTTTTTATAACAGGAACTGAAGAGACCGCCGCAAATGAGCAGCAATGTCAGCAATCTGAGATTTTTATATTTAAACATCTTCATATTTTTTATTTTATGCTGAAAAATTAATAACCGGGATTTTGAGTTAATACGCCTGCACTGAGATCAATCTCATTTTGGGGGATTGGCCATACTTCATTTTTTCCTGCTTTAAAACCTTTCGGACCCAATACTTCAGCCGCTCTGCCCTGTCTCACAAGATCAAAGAAGCGGTCAAATTCCATCGCCATTTCAACTCTTCTTTCGTGCCAGATAGCCTGTTTCAACTGCGCTGGATCCGTCGTGGTTACATCGGGTAAAATATTTGGATTTCCTCCCCTTGCCCTTGCACGCACCGCATTCAGAGAACTGAGCGCATCTGCCGAATTTCCGAGTTCGTTCGCAGCTTCGGCATTCATCAGCAACACTTCCGCATACCTTATAACCCTGATGTTTTGCTGCGCACCTTCATTATAGCCCGGAACATATTGGCTGAAGGGAACGTACGATTTCTGGTTATACATCGGATTTTCTACGGTCAGCGGTATCAGATCTCCTTCAGGAGTCGTTTCGCCTCTGAAAAGAATTGTTGCGTCCTTTCTGGGATCATTCGGTTCAAACGCAAGCAACAGATCTTCCGTTGGAACGTTGAATCCCCATCCGCCACCAACAACGCCTCTCACCCCCTGTACCTGCGAATACTGACTATTAGAAGCGTCTGGATTTCCCGGTACAATCGCACATTGGATTTCAAATACGGATTCTGAGGAATTTTCGTTTTGCGTTCTGAACAGCTTTTCGAAATCAGGATAAAGCGAATACATGCCGAGCGACATCACCTGTTTGGTGAGGTCATATACATCGCTCCATTTGTTTTGATACATCGCAACCTTCGCATGCAGTGCGAGTGCGGCGCCTTTTGTAGCGCGACCAAGATCGGTAGCCGGATAACTTACGGGGAGAACGGCAGCGGCGTCTGTTAGATCCTGTTCTATGGCCGCATAAACCTCGGCTTTTGGTGTGCGGGGCAAATTAAATTCCGTTGCATCGGTAGGAAGATGTAAACGAAGGGGAACATCACCAAACGCTCTTACCAACCTGAAATAGGCGTAAGCTCTTACAAATTTCGCTTCCCCTTTATAACGGCTCTTAAGGTTTTCATCAAATGCAATGGTATCGATGTGATCAAGTACCTGGTTACAAAGATTGATTTCCTGATATTGACCGCTCCAATAATCCTGCAACTGTCCTTCTGTAGAAGTAGCGGTAAAATTATCGAAGTTGTTCATGAAAGTGGCATCACTCGGAGAACTTCCCTTTTCAGCATCGTCAGAAGGAACGCTTTCAATAGAAATGGGAGCAAATGCCACCTGTTTCCATTCTCTGAGATTGGCGTAAATAGCATTTACTGCTTTTGTTACATCGGCCTCCGAAGTCCAGAATTGCTGATTCGGCTGCTGTCCCTGGGGCGGAACGTCGAGGAAGTCTTTTTTACAACCCGTACCGAAAACAAGCGTCAGGGAAACAGCAGATAAAAATCCGGCCTTTAAAAAATTATATTTATTCAATTGCATGATTCAAAAATTTAAAAAGTTAGGTTCACTCCAAAATTGTAGGTGGCGTAAAGCGGATAAACGTCAACATCCACACCCGCTCTTGTTGGTGTTCCGCCTATTTCAGGACTAAATCCTTTGTATTTGAAGAATGTAGCCGGATTTTGAGCGTTCACGTAAATTCTCAATTGCTTCATATTCCATTTTTCCAGCAGTTGACCAGGCAGGTTATACCCTAATTGCACGTTTCTGATTCTCAGATAATTGCCACTTTCAACATAAAACGAATTTGAAATATAGTTCGTTCCGCCTCCGATATTTGGTGATGGATAGGTGTTTGAAGTTCCTTCACCATGCCACCTGTTTTCATAAAAATCCTGTGTAAAATTTTCTCCGCCATATCTCAGTCCCAAATTGGCATTATAAATATCGACGCCTGCTACACCTTGAAAATCGAGCATCAGATCGAAGTTTTTATAACGCAAATTCATATTCAGTCCGTAAGTGTATTTCGGATTGGGATTACCTAATACGGTGCGGTCTTTATCATCAATCAAGCCGTCGCCGTTCAAATCTGCATATTTGAAATCTCCGGGCTTGGCATTCGGCTGAATGATTGCACCGTCTTTTGATGTATAACTATCAATATCGGACTGGCTTTGAAAAACGCCGATGACTTGCCTTCCAAAAAACTGCCCGATGGGTTGTCCGGCAATTGTTCGCGTGTTGAAGTTGTTTGAACCGGTTGTTCCCACGGCCTGATAAATCGGATTGGCACCGGTTGTAACGGAAAGCACTTCATTGTTATTCAGGCTAAAATTTCCGCTGATGCTGTAAGTGATGTCTTTGCTGATGTCGTCTCTCCACGTCGCTGTCACTTCCAGACCGCTGTTTTTAAAGTCGGCCTGATTGCCAATGATGGTGCCTGAACTTGTTCCCAAAGATCCGAGAATCGGAATGTCGAAAATCGCCTTTTCCGTCTTTTTGATATAATAATCAACTTCCAGATCAAGCCTTTTTCTCAGGAAAGACGCTTCCAGACCGATATCGGTTCCAACACCTCTCTCCCAAAATGTGGTAGGCGGCACAATTGAAGTGATGCTTGCTCCGGGATAAGGTTCATTGTTGTAGATGGCTACCAGATAAGGCGCCTGTGTTACTGTTAAAACTGAAATGTTGGAGGGAACAGACGCGTTTCCGATCTTACCCCAACTTCCTCTTAATTTCAAATAATCGAAAACATTCTGATTGGCCATAAATTCTTCCTGGCTGATCACCCAACCGGCCCCGATTGAAGGAAAATATCCCCAGCGATTGTCGCCAAAGAATTTTGAGGAACCGTCAGCCCGCATGGAAACATTCAAAAGATACCGGTTTTTGAAGGAATAATTTATTCGTCCGAAATAAGATGCAATGGTACTTAAATCGCCTTCATCATTTACGTTCCGGCTTCCCGGATCGCCCAGGCGAATATAAAGGTCTCCTTCACTGTTGTCGGGCACATTGAACGCACTTCCGGTAAGCTTGTAAAACTTGTACCGTTGTGCACCCTGGCCGAGTAAAACGGTAAGGTTATGATCGCCAAAGCGATTATCGTAGGTTAGTGTGTTTTCAAGGATCCAGTTGCGGTTTTCAGCTCTTGTGAGTGAAAGCTGGCTGGTGGCATTCTGCTGTTTTAGTGTGGCCTTGTAAACAGGTAAATAATTTCTTACTTCATTTTGAGAAAACTCCCCTCCCACATTGGTATGCCAGGTAAAATTGCCGAGAAACTTAATATCAACATATGCGTTTCCGTTGAACAGATAATTTTTGGAAACCTGGTTGAAAAAATCTATGGTTACCTGTGGATTGAAATTTGAGCCGTCTCCCACATTATAATCATTCGGATCGCCATAACTGCCGTCTGCATAAAAAACGGGAACTACCGGAGCGGCAGAATACAGTTGGTGGAAGATACCGCCTGGAATGTCATTCGACTTATTAAACGATCCGTTCAGGCTATAGCCGATCTTCACATTGTTGAATGGACGGAAATCGTTTTTAAATAAGGCGGTGTAACGGCTGAAATCGTTGGTTTCCACGATTCCTTCCTGGTAAAGATATCCGAGTGAAAAATTGTATGTAACTTTTTCTGATCCGCCATTTAATGAAACCTGGTGATTCGTAACCATCGCATTTCTCAAAACTTGATGATACCAATCGGTTCCTGTACCGAAATCGCCGGGATTATAAATCGGTTGTGCACCATTAATCTGGTTCAGCTCATTGATCATCGTAGCATATTCATTTGCATTCGCCATTTTGATCTGATTGGTAACACTTTGCCAGCCAACGTAACCATTGTAATTTACAGAGGCCTGGCCGGATTTACCTTTTTTGGTGGTGATCAGAACCACACCATTCGCAGCGCGGATTCCATAGATGGCCTCGCTTGAGGCATCCTTCAGAATACTTACATTGTCAACATCTGCCGGATTCAAAAAGCTGATATCACTGTACCAAACACCGTCAACAACATAAAGCGGGTTGGGATTTCCGTACACGGTTCCCAAACCTCTGATCCTGATTTGCGGAGAAGCGCCCGGAGCTCCGGAATTGGTAATGGTAACGCCGGCAACTTTTCCCTGCAATCCGCTGATCGTGTTGGTAGAAGCCTGTTTTGAAATTTCCTCACCCTTGATCTGTGCCACCGAACCGGTAACATCAATCTTTCGCTGGGTGCCGTAACCTACCACCACCACCTGGTTTAACTCTGAAGCTGTAAGCTGCAGATTTACGTCAATTGTTGTCTGATTTCCAACTACAATTTCCTGTGTGTCGTATCCAACGTAGGAAATCACGAGCACGTCCGTGCTTTCAGCGTCTATGGTAAAATGGCCGTTTGCGTCTGTTACCGTTCCGCGGGTCGTTCCTTTTACCTGAACGGAAACACCCACAAGTGCAACACCATTTTCGCCCGTTACCGTTCCTGAAACCGGGGCCGCTGACTCCTTGGCAAAGGACTGTCCCTGTATCAGCAATCCCGAAATTAAAAATCCGATAAACAGGAATGCCTTCATTTTTTTCAGGAAAGGCGATCCTTTGATTTGATTCGCAAAAACATTCATAACAGAATAATTAATGGTTAAATTCATAAATGGCAGTAAATCTTTTTTATTTTGAGTTTCAATCTTTGTTTAAGACCACATCCGGTTATTTTTGATAAAGTTTGTTAACATTTACATTTAGCCTAAGACCGTTTTTCATTGCTTTTCGCTGCTTTAAAAACGCAATGATAATTAATGCTAATGATTGTTAGTTGAAAAATTATATTCGCTAACTTTGTTGCCTTAAATTAGCAGTTAAAAAACGGCTTCGCGAGTTACCCGGGTTTTGACCTATTACGAAAAAAATACATTATGGATCTTTTGGAAAAGAACTTTTACGATAAGATCGATCAGGAAATAAAGATCGAGCCGAAGGATTGGATGCCGGAGGAATACCGGAAAAATCTTATCCGGCAGATCAGTCAGCATGCCCACAGTGAAATTGTGGGAATGTTGCCCGAGGGCAACTGGATTACCCGTGCTCCCAGTTTAAACCGCAAGGCAATCCTGCTGGCTAAGGTGCAGGATGAAGCGGGTCACGGACTGTATTTGTATTCCGCCACTGAAACCCTCGGCGTTACAAGAGAACAAACCATCGAAGATCTCCATTCCGGTAAAGCAAAATATTCTTCCATTTTCAATTATCCTACTCTTAGTTGGGCCGATATGGGATCAATCGGATGGCTGGTTGACGGAGCCGCCATCATTAATCAGGTAATGCTTTGTCGCACCTCCTATGGACCATATGCCCGCGGAATGGTAAGGATTTGTCGCGAAGAAAGTTTTCATCAGCGGCAGGGTTTCCAGATATTGCTAACACTTTCTCAGGGATCGAAAGAGCAGAGAGAAATGTGTCAGGAATCGATTAACCGCTGGTGGTGGCCATCCTTAATGATGTTTGGCCCGAGAGATAAGGATTCAGCCCATTCAGACCGGAGTATGAAATGGAAAATCAAGCGAATGGGTAACGACGATCTCAGGCAGAAGTTTGTAGATATGATTGCCGAGCAGGTAAAAATCCTGGGAATGACCCTTCCCGATCCTGATTTGAAATGGAATGAAGAAAGAGGCCATTATGATTTTGGTGAAATAAATTGGGACGAGTTTTGGAATGTGGTGAAAGGTAATGGCCCCTGCAATAAGCAACGGCTAGAGGCAAGAAGAAATGCCTGGGAGGAAGGCGCCTGGGTAAGAGAAGCAGCGCAGGTACATGCGGAAAAAAAGGCGATGCAGCCATCAGATCCTCCCACATCAGATTCTAAAACAGAAAAAAAAGCAGCATAATATGTCATTTACCATCCGCAAATATTTTTATGGTGATTTTGGAGAAAGCGGAAACCAGGAATCCGGCGGCGAAACCGGCCATCATCGTTCAAAAACCGATGCCCCTTTATGGGAAGTATTTATCAGAAGCAAGCAGGGGCTTGATCATAAACACGTGGGCAGCCTTCATGCTTCGGATGCAAAGATGGCAATCGAAAATGCCCGTGACGTTTATACCCGGAGAATGGAAGGTGTAAGCATCTGGGTGGTGGAAAGTAAAAACGTTTTTGCCTCAAATCCCGATGAATCGGAAAGTTTTTTTGATCCGGCAAACGATAAAGCGTATCGCCATCCCACATTTTATCACCTTCCGCCCGAACTTGAACACATGTAATGCTTAATGAAGAAGGAAAAATAATGAACACAATTGCTGCTACGAAAGGTTTTGAAAAGATGACTGCAGAAAAAAATACACTGCTGGATTTTGTGCTTCATTTAGCCGATGACGCCCTGATCCTTGCGCACAGAAACAGCGAGTGGTGCGGACACGGACCGGTTTTGGAGCAAGACATCGCCCTCACCAATATTGCCCTCGATTTGTTGGGACAGGCCAGAAATTTTTATCAATATGCTGCGGTGTTGAAAGGAGACGGCGCAACGGAAGATTCATTTGCGTATTGGAGAACTGAAAATCAGTTTAAAAATTGTCTCCTGGTAGAACAGCCTAACGGCGATTGGGGAAAGACGATTTTGAGGCAGTATTTTTTCAGCTCGTTTCAATATTTTTTTCTTGATCACCTCCGGAAGAGTGCGGATGAACAACTGGCCGCGATTGCAGAAAAGTCGCTCAAAGAAGTACGCTATCACTTAAAATGGAGCAGTGAATGGGTGATTCGCCTGGGCGACGGAACCGAAGAGAGTAAACGCAGAATGATGAATGGAATCGATCAGCTTTGGATGTTTACAGGTGAACTGTTTGAAATGACCGATTACGAAAAAGCTGCAGTCGAATCCGGGGTGGGCGTAAATCTGCATTTGCTGAAAACAGATTGGACGACGCATTTGGTTCAAACATTCTCCCGGGCACTGCTTCCGGTGCCGGATGCCGGCGCCTGGATGCAATCCGGAGGAAAAGTAGGACGACATACGGAATACCTCGGATATATACTCACCGAACTGCAATATTTGCAGAGGACCTATCCCGGATGTGAATGGTAGAAGATATGGTAGAAATGGGTAAAGATATTATTGAAGAAGACCCGGACATTAAAGGAATCTGGTCGGTTTTGGAAGGAATTCCCGATCCTGAAATCCCGGTGATATCTGTTGTTGATCTCGGAATCATCCGGAAAGTAGAGCGGGAAAACGGCCGCCTTGTGATTTCTACCACGCCTACCTATTCGGGCTGCCCGGCCATTGATGTAATTAAAACCAATATTAGGATCGCCTTGCTTGAGGCCGGCTACCGCAATGCTGATATTAAAACGGTGTTGTTTCCGCCCTGGACAACTGAATGGATGAGTGTCGAAGGAAAGCGGAAATTGAAGGAATACGGTATCGCACCACCACATTCAACTCAGATTGTATGTACGCCGGAAAATTTTCAGGCAGAAGAAGCCATCCAGTGCCCGCGCTGTAACTCATTCAACACGATGATGGTAAGCCGGTTTGGATCAACGCCCTGCAAAGCTTTGTATAAGTGTAAAGATTGCGATGAACCTTTTGATTATTTCAAATGCCACTAAGTCTTAGGCGAGATTCTTTTCCTTTTTCAGCCTCTTGTCAATCTCGTGACAAAGACTTTCAAATATCTCCTCAATAGAGCCTTCTCCGGTGATGGAAACCATTTTGTCGAGTTTCTCATAATGCTCGGCTACTACAGCGGTTTTGGCATTGTATTCTTCAATTCTGGCTTTGATTACCTCCTCATCCCGGTCATCGCTGCGGCCGCTTGTAAGACCTCTCTGGAGTAACCTTTTTGCAAGTTCTTCCTCGCTTACCTTCAGGGCGAAAAACACAGAGATCTCCTCTCCTTTCTGGTGTAACAACTCGTCAAGCGCTTCGGCCTGCGCCAGGGTTCTCGGAAATCCGTCAAACAAAAATCCATCTACTTCGGGATTTTCTCCAATAGTAGCCTCAATCATCCCAATGACAATATTATCCGGAACCAATTGACCCTGTTCGATCAATATTTTTGCCTCTGCTCCCAGGACGGTTTTCCTGCTGATCTCAGAACGCAATAAATCTCCGGTACTTACATGTTTAAGCCTGTATCTTTCGATTAATTTAGCGCTTTGGGTGCCTTTCCCACTTCCCGGAGGTCCGAATAAAATTATATTATTCATAGAGGTTTTTTGTCTGGTAAACCGCAAATATAAGGTCTTGATCAATTTTTATCCCGAAAATCCCGAATTAAGGAAGAAGAACCGGCGCCGGCGGAACACGTGGATGTACAAAATAACCGCCTGAATTTCTGCTGATGCCCGAAGGATTTTCTCCGGAGGATATCTTTATCACCCCATTTTACCTTAGTTAAACAACTGCCTCTGCAAACGTTTTTCTTTTCTTAAAATGTAATCTCAATACCGGAGAACGGTAGGATGCCGAAGGCGAATTTCGTACTTTTATGCAAAGCAGTTCGTATGAGGTACAGGATTAGCCCGATATTGTTATTTCTTTTTTTATTGGCAACAGGATGCTATTCGCAAAGTGATTCAAAAGCTAAAAATAAGATTATGGAAAATAAAAATGAGACCGCGGTTTCCGGGAAGATTACAAAGTCTAATGACGAATGGAAACAAATTCTTTCGCCCGAAGTTTACCGGGTTGCAAGGCAGGCAGGAACTGAACGGCCGGGATCGAGCAAGTATTACCGCTTCAATGAGGCCGGAACTTACTATTGCGCCGTTTGCGGAAATCCGCTTTTTAAAAGCGATGCCAAATTTGAAAGCAGTTGCGGATGGCCGAGTTTTTTTGAACCGATTGCTAAAAACTCGGTGATTTACCGCGATGATAATAGTTTTGGAATGCACCGCACAGAAGTGCTTTGCGGGAAATGCGAATCTCACCTGGGTCACATCTTCGACGACGGACCACCGCCAACCTATAAAAGGTATTGTATGAATGGCGTGGTTTTGAAGTTTGAAGGAAAGAAGTAACCGGTTAGGATGGATGGCCACCGGCTCAATCTCTTTGTTTCTTCTTTTTCTTTCTGAATAGTTCCATCTTTATCTTCACGCTTTCGCCGGCTGCTGCCGTAGCTCGAAAATAAACACTGGGACCGGTTTTGGCGTGAAGCCCTTTGTTTTCGGGCACGAAATCGTCTTGCCGCATCTTCAGGTTGCTTAATGGTACTTCCATCAGGATATCGGTTGGCTTGTTGATGCCGTACACGCCTTCCACATACATATGCAGTGCACTTGAAGCAATTTCCATTCTCCTGATGAAGACCTGATTGTCTTTGATGATGAGGCTATCTTTTAGTTCTGCGAATGTGATGTGCGAGAAGTCGCGGTTCAATAAAGCGATCTCGTTTAACTGTTTAAGCGGCAGAAAATCGACCAGCTCGCCTTTCTTCAAAGAGAAATAGAGATTTCCCTGCAAAGAATTTGGAACAATATCACCGTTTTTATTTAGTCGAAGCGCAAGATTGGCCGAGGAGTTTACAATCCCTTTCAGGTTGTTGTAGGTGATTCCATTTTGCCCAAAATTATCGAAGGCATAGAACAACTTTCTGACGTCAACGTTTTTGAGATCTATATGCGCTTGTGCTGCATGAAAACCTTTTCCCTGCTGGATTACGGCTGCGGACAGGTTTAAAAGTCCGCCCGCATGGTGAAGCGTTGCACTTCGGATCTGCCAGTCGGCACTTCTGAATAATAGATTGGTATTTATGTTTGAAGCCGTAAAATGACCAAGCGATACATTATTGGCCTTGATCGATAATGCAAGATTTCCGTTTTCCAGCACATTGTCAATTTTGGAGGTTACGGCCGAAAATCCGGACTTGCCTTTGGTTTTTTTTGCCGACGAATTATCGATTTCCGGTTTCACCGAATTAAATATCGCTCTGAAGTCGTCGAGATTTATGGAAGGAGAAAACACGTCGCAATTGATATTGCTTTTTCCTACATCGCCGCTTGCAATATGGTTGAGATCTGTACCCGAAATGTTTACCACAAACTTGTTTTCCGCCACATTACACTGCAGGTTTTTTACCACAAGATCATTCGAAGAAAAACGGATAAAGCCGTTTGCATGGGTGAAAGTCAAATTTCTAGGCACATACAAAACCGTTGCATCCTTCAAAAAAACCGATGAGTTGATGCCGTTCAAAAGTTCAATTGTGGTAATCAGCGGACCCTTGTATTTCAACTGTACATCTGCAGATCCCTGCAGAAATTTCACTGACTCCAGGTCTAACTGATCATTCAGGGTTTGGAAATCGACATTCGAACTGAAATTGAAGCTGATTTTTGCATTCGTCAGATCAGAAAGCAGGATGGTATCGGTCTTCAGAGAAATATCGCCCCAGCTGCTATTGAACTTTGTGAGCATGATTTCCGAATTCTCGTCCGAAATGGGCAAAGAGTCAAGCACCCGGTTGTAGAAATGTCCGTTGAAGCTACAGTTTTCAAATGCAAGAATCGGAGTGGTGAAAAGATTTTTCTGGGTTTGAAACTCCACTTTTATAAGAGGTTGTCTCCCGGGTGCCAAGGACCCGCTTAAATTCCCTTCAACCTGAAGCGGTCCCGCAAATGAAACGTGATTCATTTTCTTCCGGATCCTTTCAGTTAATAATGCTGCGGCCTTTCTATAATCGAGGTTGTTTGCTTTTACATGTAGCTGAAACGACCCGGGCTCTTTGAGATGAAATTTTGCCGAAACTGCATAGGGCTGCCCCTCAATAT
>JAFAEW010000068.1 GCA_023423835.1 Bacteroidota bacterium
CTGCATAGGGCTGCCCCTCAATATTAATCTTCGTTTCGTCAAACCAAAGCGTGCCCGAACTGGTATTTATTTTCAACTTCCAGTTGTTGGCAGAAAGGTTCTGATTTTCCAAAAAACTGCCTCTTTCAAGATTAAATCCAAGGCCGTTTATGAGAATGTGCTCATCCACCTTTACCGATAACACAGAATCCCTTTGTTTAATGGCAGCATCGAGATTTTTACAGTAAATGTCAATTTTTTTTGACTTTAGCGCATCTTCAAAAACCACCTGCACGTTTTGCAGGATGATCCCCTTTATTTTGGAGGTAGTGCTCTCTTCCTTTGAAGCATTTCCCTTATTTTTCCCAGCAAAAATGTACTGATTTGTATAGCCGGAGCTATCGGTAAATAGGTGAAATTTTCCGTCTTTAACAACCACTCTTGCGACACTCGGATGTTTATTCAGCAATTGAAAAATACTGATTCGAATGCCGGCTTCCCTGGCCGATAAAGTGGGAATATTAAGTGAATCTGTGATCGATAATTCCGATACTACCCCTCCGATAAAAGGAAACGAACTAAATAGCGAAATGTCAATATTGTCTATTGCAACATTGCCGTGGATGGAAGCGTGAATGCCTTCTTTGATCTTAGAAATGATCCGGTCTTTGTGTGAGTTTACATACAAAGAGGCGGTTGTATAGGCGAGCATCAGCAACACAAAAACAGAGATAACTACGATTGCAGCATATTTAAAAATCTTCGATCGAACCGGTTGTTTCATGATTTGCTGCAACTAAAACGCTAAAACTTGCTGTTAATTATATAGGGAAGCATGTTTCGCCAGGTAGGCCAATCATGGTTGATATCGGCTCCCCAGACTTCGAGATCGTTCCATATACCTTTATCCCACAGGACTTTTGAAAACCTTCTGCTGCTTTCAGGATCTTCGAACGATCCGCTTCCGGTATAAATATGAATATGATTTGACTGGCGAATCTGATTCAGTAGTCCTTCATCCTGCAAATTCGGTATGTAATGCAAGGGGCTGTTGAAATAAACCTGTTCGTCCCAGAATCCTTTTGTGTAATCCGTTAGATCGTAAACACCGCTCATGCTGATAGCACCATTGATAAGATCCGGCCGTTTCAAAAACAGATTCATGGCATGCAAAGCGCCAAAGGAAGCTCCGGAAGTATAGACAGGCGTTAGGGCGGAAGAAGAATTTTTGATGAAAGGAATTACTTCATTGAAAACATAATTATTAAATTGATTATGACGGATGGCCTTGTGTTCGGGAAGCATATTATTATTCAGCCAGCTTTCATTGTTAATACTGTTGATGCTGTACACCTTCAATTTGCCCGCATCGAGCAGTGGTTTCAATGCATCTATCATCTGAAAGCGTTCATATTCCAGATAGTCTGCCGCCGCCGTGGGAATCAACAGCAATGAAAACCCGTAATGACCGTAAGTGGCGATGGGCATTTCTTTGTCTAAAGCGGGACTATGCCATGACTGAATATTTTTTTCCATATGTATTGATTTGTTTATAGTCAATAAAAATACAATATCGGTTTTATTTCAAACTTAAAATTAAAAATGCATCTTTCATGAGCCTGTTTTTCCCGTTTATCTAAAATTAACCTGCAATTGTGTTTATCTCGCTTAATTTTGGAATATGCTTAAAGCACTATCCATATTCTGGAACAGTTTTAAAATGTCGCTTCAGGAAATTGCCAACAATAAACTGAGAAGTGCGTTATCACTTATCGGAATTGCGTTTGGTATTTTCTGCATAATCGGCGTTTTAGCTACGGTAGGAAGTCTGCAGTCGAAGGTGCAGACGGATATGAAATCGCTTGGAACAAATACGATCTACATCGATAAATGGGAATACACAAATGGCGGGAACGACTATCCCTGGTGGAAATTTGTAAACCGCCCGGTTCCCAAATTTTCGGAAGTGCAGCAGATAAAAGACAGAAGTTATCTCGCGAAATACGTGGCCTACGTCAACACGAGCAATACCACCGTTACTTACAGAAACAATGAGGCGAAAAACGTAAACATTTATGGTGTAAGTCCCGATTTTTTCAAAATGCAGGATATCGAAATTGAAGTGGGACGTGTTCAGACCGCGAATGATTTTTCCGGTGGAAATCCGGTTTGCCTCATCGGCTATGAAGTAGCCCAGAATTTGTTTGGAAGGGCGGAACTAGCACTCAATAAGAATGTAAAATTTGAAGGAAAGGTGGTAAATGTGATCGGTGTGCTGAAGAAGCAGGGCCAAAGCTTCGTAAATGTGTATGATTACGATCATTCCATCATCACTACCTATCGTTTTTACGCCTCAATCTATAATGTAAACAGTCAATGGACCAATGCCAATATCATGGTAAATGGGAAAGACGGCATTTCTTCAAAAGCGCTCGTGGATGACCTCGAAGGTGTAATGCGGCAAATCAGAAGGCTTAGCCCGAAAGACGATGACAATTTTGCGCTCAACGATATCAATACCCTTTCAGAATCCGTTAACGGATTTTTCGGAAGTGTGAATGCGGGTGGATGGGCAATTGCAGGATTAAGCCTGATTGTAGGCGCATTTGGGGTGGCCAATATCATGTTTGTTACCGTAAGAGAAAGAACAAGCCAGATCGGACTTAAAAAAGCAATCGGCGCAAAAAGCCGGACGATTTTAACAGAATTCCTGCTCGAAAGTGCGTTCCTCTGTTTGATTGGCGGTGCCATCGGCCTTGGCATGGTTTGGCTGCTATCCGTAATTTTGAGCACCATTATGCCATTTCCAATCATTATCGCCCCTGATATCATAATTCTGGCATTTTCCATTTGCGTAATCCTTGGCATTTTATCCGGCATCATTCCAGCCTCTATCGCAGCTAAAATGAATCCGGTAGTGGCCATCAGATCGAAGTAATTTATAAAATTCCAAACAGAATAATACAACCTTGCAGCTAATCAAAAGATGCAAGCTCAATTTCAACTTTTCGCATGATCTTCATACTATTGAAGGTTAACATCTTCAATTTTCGGAAAGGCAAAATACTTTATACTTTTGCCGGATGTTATTACTAGATGGCAAAATTGCATCCGCAGCAATAAAAGATTCTCTCAAAGAAGAAGTAGCTCAAATTATTTCTACCGGAAAGCGACCGCCACATCTCGCTGCTATTCTCGTAGGAAACAATGGTGCGAGTGAAACTTATGTGGCCAGCAAGGTAAAAAACTGCGCCGAGATTGGATTTCAATCCACGCTTATCCGGATGGATGCCGGCATTGCAGAGGAAATGCTGTTTGCAGAAATTGACCGTCTGAATAATGATGATTCGATCGACGGTATCCTCGTACAACTCCCGTTGCCAAAACAGATTGACGAACAAAAAGTAATCAACCGGATTAATCCGGATAAAGATGTAGATGGATTTCATCCGGTAAATGTGGGCAAGATGGTGTTGGGAAATCCAAGCTTTATATCCGCCACTCCCTTTGGGATTCTGTTGATGCTCCAACATTATAATATATCCGTTTCCGGTAAACACGTCGTGATTATTGGAAGAAGCAATATCGTTGGAAGGCCGTTGAGCATTTTATTCAGCAGCAATGCGCCTTATGGAAATGCAACCGTTACCCTTTGCCATTCCCGAACCAAAAATCTCGAGGCCCTTTGCCGGGAGGCTGATGTGTTAGTTGCGGCCCTGGGAATTCCACAATTTGTAAGTGTTGGAATGGTAAAAGAAGGAGCGGTTGTAATTGATGTGGGAATAACAAGGGTGGAAGATCCTTCGGCAAAAAAAGGCTACCGCATTCGCGGAGATGTAAATTTTGACGAAGTTGCTCCCAAAACCTCGGCCATCACGCCTGTGCCCGGCGGTGTGGGATTGATGACTATTGCAGGACTTTTAAAAAATACATTGGAGGCCTACCGGATCAATAATGGAAACGCTGAAATTATATAACGAAACAGCAATAAAAACGCTGCCGGTGATGGAAGCCTTTTACACCATCCAGGGCGAAGGATTCCATCAGGGGAAGGCAGCTTATTTCATCCGCCTTGCGGGCTGTGATGTCGGCTGTTTCTGGTGCGATGTGAAGGAAAGTTGGGACAGGGAAAAGCATCCTGATCTTCCATTGGAAACGATCATTTCAGATCTCAGAAAAACGCCTGCAAATCTAGCCGTGATCACCGGTGGAGAACCATTGATGCACAACCTGGATGAACTCACTGAAAGGCTGCATGCTTTTGGAATTCAAACAAATATGGAAACTTCCGGTTCGCATCCTTTATCCGGAGAATGGGATTGGATATGTCTTTCACCAAAAAAATTCAAAGCCCCGTTGCCTGAGGTTATTCAGGCGGCTAATGAACTTAAGGTAATCATCTACAACCAACATGATTTCAAATGGGCGGAGAAATATGCTGCTATGGTTTCTCCAAACTGTAAATTATATCTGCAACCTGAATGGAGTAAACATGAAGAGATGGTGCCTCAAATCGTGAATTATATCAAAGCAAATCCCCAGTGGGAACTGAGCCTTCAGATTCACAAGTACATCAATGTTCCCTAAATGGATTAAAATGCCGGTCCCGGAAAGATGATCTGCTCCGGTTTTTCCTGCGTCAGCTTCATTAAATTCAAATATTCTTCGCGGCTGATCTTGTGGTTTTTATTACTGATGTGCCTGTTGATCAAGGCATGGACTTTCGATTCTGCTTCAACATACTTGTGTTGATTGCTGTTCAAATCGTTTGAATTTTTCTTTGATTTTTTCATAAGAAATGAATCGTTAGGAAATACAACCTTTGACCGCACAAAGATAAAAATAAAAACCAAGGGTGCAGATAAAGTTTTCAACAATGGCTGAGCTCTGCTGTGAAAAATTAACGGCACCCGGCTATTGTTTTTCCAAATTTAAATTATATAATCGACCGATATTATATTTAGATTTCTCATTTATAATATTTTAGGTCTGCATTAAAGTGAACGGATGCCCATTGGCAGAAACAAGGAGCAGATCAAAAACCGGGAAATTATTATGATCACTTGTAAAAATGTAGACGGTTTGGAAAGAGAATTTTAACTATCCCAACTCCGCTGTCTTCAGCCTGCCGGACTCCTTCCGGAACTGTTGTTTAAGCAGTAGCCAGAGAATAGCCGATAAGAAGAAGAATACCGATTCAATAGCAAGCCACTTGTTCCCGAATTCGCCCAATGATCCGTCAACCAGAATGGTGATCATACGCGATAGTGCATAAAATCCCCACATCAGGCTTAGAAATAAGAGGCCTTTTTTTAGATCCTTCAGCATGAGGTAAATCATGGCAGTTACAAGGGTTAGGCCCACACCGCCATACACGCCGCGGATTGAGCTGATCGCATCATTGTTATTCAGTTCAACCTCCACAAGCTGCATCACTGCTCTGGGATCGGCAAAAGCCATAAGGCTGACAGATAAAATACTCAGGGCCGACAGAAGGATAAACACCTTTGAAATTGCGGTAATAATTTTCATCGTTTTCAGTTTTTTTGTTTACTGCAAAGCTGTTTAAACTTCTAACCGAAAACCTTGGTATTTACCAATATTCAAATGCGCACCTTGTTTATGAGTTTGCTGAAATTACTGGGATCGATTCCGAGATAATTTGCAAGATATTTCTGGGGAAACAGGTTTAGAATATGCGGGCTGCGCCGAAGCAGCGACCGGAATTTTTCTTCGGATGAAAAACATTGCAATTCAACCAATCTTTCCAGTACTCCGGAAAGCGCCATTGTTACGCCTGTTTGCATCATCCGTTCAACAGCAGGATATTCGTCGCACAGTTTTCTAATTTCAGGGTAAGATGACCGGAGAAATGAGGACGCCGTAAGCGTTTCATAAGAATAAGCGGCACTTTTTTGCAACATAAACGAGTCAAGAATGCCGCCAAAAGAGGGAGGATATGTAAATAAAAGGGTCGCTTCCCTTTCGCTTTCATCAAAATAATAGATCCGCTGAACACCGGAGACGATGAAATACAGGTATTTTTCTCTTTCGCCCGCTCTGGTAACCAGTGATTTTTTCGGAAAAGACACCGGCTTCCAAACCGCTGAAAATGCCAGCCACTCATCTGCCGACAAGGGACAGATGGCATCGACCGTTTTCCTCAATTCTAAAATGGCGCCTTGCATCATCATAAAAATGTGTACAAAGAAACGGTTATTTTAATGATGCAAGAATTTCAGGAGTTGAAATAAGGGAAAACTGACCAAACCGGCAACCTGTTAATGTCTTTCCAAAACAATTTCGGGTTCATTTTTCGGAACCGATATCCCGCAATCTTTGAACATTTCATTTACAATTTTTATCAGGCGCAATTGTTCTTCCCGGTGGCCAAATTGCACTTCAACGTTGGCATAGGGAATATTCTTCTGCATCGCAAATACCGAAAGGGATCCGTCGTCGGGAGCAGATCCGGACTGAAGAACGACATTCACATTTTTTGATTTCAGGAATTGAAAAAAACAGGGTGATGTCACAAACACAAGGTCGTCAGGATCCATTGAATGGTTGATATGTATATCTGAAGCGGCCTTCCTGAAAAACGCATCTTTCGAATAGGACAGGATATTGAAATTACCGTCAGTGTTGTTATGTAATGTCAAAATATAGCCCAGGCTGTCATAATTATATTCCTCCAGGATCCTGTTGGAAAATGCCCTTACAGAAGTCTCGACCTCCGGCGTTGCAAATCCGTTACAAAAATTATCGATATCGCGTTGAATTCCCTGGTCTGAGAAAATATGGTTCGGATCAAAGAAGTACATGTTTTGGGAGTCGGAAAAGTTGATATACCGTGCGTTTCCATGTTCGAGTTTTAAAATGCTGCCACCCGTTTCCTCAATGAAATCGAAGGCGGCTGCAACGCCGGTGTTTTCGTTGTTGTGTACTACCAGAAACCGCAAACCTTCTCCCTTCGAATATTCTGTCAAACTTACCTCGGTATTTTCCACGGAAACGACGGTTTTATTAAACCGGTACGATCCGCTTGCATAAATATCGGGGTTGACCTTATCAATTACACTTAAGGCAAGGTAAAACTTCATACGGTCAAGCTCTCTTGGAGCCATTTTCTTTTGAGCCTTGCCAGCTATACAGCCCACTGTTAACAGAATGATCAATGCGGGTAATTTAAAAGGGAAGATGAACAAATTTTTTTTCATGGTATAACCTCTGCGGTGTTTTAATGCCGTGAAAATATTTGCAGAAAGACCGCATTCAAAGGCCACGCTGTATAAACGGAGGAAAATGGTTACTGGAATGAAGATATTGACAGATGAGATGCACGCAGTTTTATTACAGGATAGCCACTTTCTATCCTTCCAACTGCATTTGAATTTTTCTAACCCGGTCTTCAAGCCTTTCCGAAGACAGGTTATTTCTGCTTAATCCATCAACAATAATGGGAAAGGAAAGCGGGGTATATCGTTCAGGGAAAGTTATTATGATCTTACTGTTCTGAATTCGCTGCAAGGCCGCCCGCAGACGCAGTTCTTCCATCTGTTGCTGCAAGACTTCGCGATAGGCCTGTTGCAATAAAATATTTCCCGGGTCAAACTCACTGAACACTTTAAAGAGCAATCCCGCTGATGCCTGCAGGTGTCGCGCCTTTTTCTGTTCACCCGGATATCCTTTGAAGATCAGACCGCCGATGGTTGCAATGTCTCTGAATTTCCGCATCGCCATTTCAACCGAATTCATGCTTTTCTGGATATCGGCAATGAGATTTTCGGTGGAGAACAGCTCTTCCACATTGCTGTCATCAACGGGTATCGGTTGATCGCTCAACAATTCAAATCCGTAATCATTCATGGCAATGGAAAAAGTGATTGGCATAAACCTGCTGATTCTGAATGCGAGTAATGCACTCATCGCCTCGTGGATTTGTCGTCCTTCAAAGGGATAAACCAACATGTGGTAGCCGTCTTTATCTTCAATGTGTTCAATCAGCAGTTCGTCTGCAAAGGGAAGATGTGACAGCCGTTTTTGCAATTCAAAAAGCGGGCGAAGTGCTACCAGTTCCGGTTCATCGAGCTTGTTTCCTGCAATCTGATCAAATGTAAGGCGCAACATTTGCCCCAGATTGGCGGTGAGGCTCATTCTGCCACCATTCCAGCTTGGGATAATCGATTTTTTTGCATTCGATTTTTTCACGATTACGGTCATGTCCTTAATCATTACGAGCTCAACGTTTCTGCCGGCAATCGTGAACACCGTTCCCGGATCCAGACGGCTGATAAAATATTCTTCTATCAGGCCAAGGTATCCACCCGTCAGCCACCTGACCTTCAACATCGAATCGCTCACAATCGTTCCGATATGCATGCGATGACGCATTGCAATTTTCCGGTTACGGATGCGGAAAATGCCCTGGATCAGCTCTACTTTTTTATATTCATCGTATTCCTGTAAAGCGGTGCCGCCTTCGGTAATGAAATGTAATATCTCCTGCCACTCTTCATCGGTAATTTCACCGAAACAAAAGGTTGTTCGAATTTCCTGCAAAATTTTTCCTGCCTCAAATCCCTCGCCAATAGCCAGCGTTGAGAGATATTGGATTAAAACATCAAAACAAAGAAACAGCGGTTCACGACTTTCGATATCGTGCATTCTCGCCGCTTTCTTCAAGGCTACCGCTTCCACGAGTTCAAGTGAATGTGTGGGCAGAAAATAAATGCGGCTCGTTTCTCCCGGACGATGACCACTTCTTCCTGCCCGCTGCAAAAACCGTGAAACGCCCTTAGGAGATCCCACCTGGATAACCATATCCACCGGCCGGAAATCGACACCCAGATCGAGGCTGGCCGTACACACTACGGCTTTGAGTTTCTGAGCATGAAGCGCCTCTTCAATCCACGTTCGCAATTCCTGTTCAACACTCCCGTGATGCAACGCAAGCAGGCCGCTGAGATCCGGATCAAGATCAAGCAATACCTGATACCACCTTTCGCTCATTCCCCTGGTATTGATGAAGATTAAAGTTGTATTACTTTCCTCGATTACAGGAAGAACAGAAGATGCGAGCTGCAATCCCAGGTGGCCTGCCCAGGGGTATTTTTCAATTTGTGCGGGCAGAATCGAAACGATTTCGAGCTTCTTGTCCAGATGTGCCCTGATGATTTTTTTTCCGGAATCCGGGGGAAGCGGAGAAAGTAAAACTTCTGCTGCCTGCTCAAGATTCCCGATGGTAGCACTGATTCCCCAAAGCGACACGCGCCTTTTATGCTGCCACAGGATTGAAAGAATCCGGGATAAAGCAAGTTCAACCTGCACTCCTCTTTTCGATCCAAGCAGTTCATGCCATTCGTCCACCGCAATTACGCGAAGCGGTTTAAAAATTTCCGGATAATCTTTAGTGGTGAGCAGTAGATGAAGACTTTCGGGTGTAATAATCAGGATCTCCGGCATCCTTCGTTTCTGCCGTTGTCTTTCCTTCAGTTCGGTATCACCATTTCTAATTGCCACTTCCCACTGCAGGCCGATACCTGCAATTACTTCCTCCATGGCCCGTCCGATGTCTTTTGCCAGGGCCCGTAGCGGCATGATCCACAATAACTGGAGGCGGTTGTTTTTTTTAGACCGGTAGTCGTTCGGATGTTCATTGATGAATTGGATAACTGCTCCCAAAAAGACAGAAAAAGTTTTCCCACATCCGGTGGGCGCATTCACAAGGCCACTTTCGTGGTTAAGTATAGCCTGCCAGCTTTCAACCTGGTATTGAAACGGCTGAATTCCTCTTTCTGCGAGAAATTCAACAACGATTTTGTAGCCTATGGAAGATTGAATATCGATGCGATTTTTTTGCAAATTTACCACCGATCCCGAATAATCATTATTTTGGCCTGTGAAAGCGCTAAAAACATATGTCAAAAATTTTACGCTAAAAAAAGCGGTCAAAAGTGTTTTGATACTTTCCCTTCTGATCTGGTTTTGGTTCCTGTTACCGCAGCCTCTTTTTCGTGATCCCACCTCTTTTGTACTAACCGACAATACGGGAAAATTATTGAATGCTTCAATTGCTGGAGACGGGCAGTGGCGGTTTCCGGAAAATCAGCATGTACCGGAAAAATTTGTGCAGTGCATTACCACATTTGAGGACAAACGCTTTTTCTATCATCCCGGAATTGATCCGGTTGCAATCTGCCGGGCAATGATTGATAATGTCAAAAGTAAAAGAATCGTAAGCGGTGGAAGTACTTTGACGATGCAGGTTCTCCGTTTGCAGGCCGGGAACAATAAACGCAGTTTTTGGAATAAGCTATCCGAATCTATTAGAGCGCTGCGACTCGAACTGACTTATTCAAAAAGGGAAATTCTTTCACTTTATTGTTCGCATGCGCCATTCGGAAGCAATATTGTAGGATTGGACGCTGCTTCCTGGAGGTATTTCGCAAGAGAGCCCGATGCGCTCAGTTGGGGTGAAACCGCCGCCCTTGCCGTTCTTCCGAATGCACCTTCATCGGTACATCCCGGAAAAAACAGAGACGGATTATTGCAGAAGCGCAACAAACTTCTGGACAAATTGCTGGCGAAAAAAGTTATCGATTCCAATACATGCCGGCTTTCCAAATCAGAGCCGTTGCCCGGATCGCCGCAACCGCTGCCACAACTTGCGCCGCATTTGCTCGACCGGTTTAGGAAGGAGTTTATCTCCGAAAATATTTCATCGAACACCATTTTAAAAACCACCATTGATCGGACCTTACAGGAGAAGGTTAATTCAATCATTCTTCAAAACCATCAAAAATTGAGAGGAAATAAGATCAATAATGCGGCTGCAATGGTGGTGGAAATAGAGTCGGGAAATATTGTCGCTTACACGGGAAACGTTTATCTGCCCGCAGAAGAGTCGGTTGAAAGCCATGTGGATGTACTTAATTCAAACCGGAGTCCCGGAAGCACTTTGAAACCGATACTCTATTGCGCAATGCTTTCAGAGGGAAGTTTGCTGCCGCGGCAGTTAATTCCTGATATTCCGACACAAATCAACGGATATTCTCCCGAAAATTTTGACCTTGGATATGATGGTGCGGTACCGGCGCAAACTGCCTTATCGAGAAGCTTAAACATTCCGGCGGTAAAAATGCTCATGCAGTACAAATACCAACGGCTGTACGATGTGTTTAATGCCTGTGGATTTACAACCTTTAAGCAACCGGCTGACCACTACGGAATGAGTTTGATTTTGGGAGGATGCGAGGTCACGCCTTTTGAGTTGGCCGGCGTTTACAGCAGTATGGCAAGAATGTATCTGAACATGGATGCCAACAGGGGAAAATGGAATGCAGCCGACTGGTTTATGCCGAAATATTATCAGAAGGGAAACAGGATTAATGAGAAGATGCACCCTTTGTTTGATTATCCTTCCTTATGGCAAACCTTTAATGCAATGAATGAAGTAATGCGGCCCGGAGAAGAAGGACTTTGGAATCTATTCGGCTCCGCCGAAAGAATTGCGTGGAAAACCGGTACGAGCTTCGGTTTCAGAGACGGATGGGCAATCGGGTTTACGCCGCAATATTGCGTTGTCGTTTGGGTGGGTAACACGAGTGGAGAAGGAAGACCTGGCTTAACCGGCATTCAAACAGCGGCTCCGGTCATGTTTGAAATCTTCAGGACCCTTCCGCAGTCTGAATGGTTTAAACCACCGGCTTCCGGGTTTATCTACCTTCCGGTTTGTCATGTATCGGGATTTAAAGCAGGAACAGAGTGTGGAGATGTAGATACCATGTTGGTTTCCGCCGCCGCGAAGAATGCAAAGATCTGTCCCTATCATCATAGTATCCACCTCGATCCCACCGGCACCTACCGCGTAACCGACCGCTGCCTCTCACCGGCCGATATGGTCAACAAATCCTGGTTTGTTTTGCCGCCGGTGATGGAATATTATTACAAACAAAAGCATGCGGATTATCAGACTTTGCCGGCTTATTTACCGGGTTGTCAGCTTGAAACTGTTACGGGAAATATTGATATAATCTATCCCGCAGAGGGAACAAAGATCTCTGTTCCAAAGGAACTATCCGGGGAGAAAGGCAATGTGGTTTTCACCGCAACGAACAGAAATGAAGGAAAATTATTCTGGCACCTCGACAACGAATATGTTGCAACAACGGAATTCTTTCATCAACTCAGTTTGCAGCCGAAAAAAGGAAAGCATCAGCTCACGGTTGAGGATGAAAACGGCGAAACGGTGAGCCGGACATTTGAGATAGTAGGTGAATAATTTTCGAAAGGATTCAAAATGAATGTTTTAGAATGATCAATTAACCTTACTTTTAAGCCCGTGCTTTCCATTACCGTTACCAACTCCATTATGAAGACGATAAATTATTTTTTGACGTTCCTGTTTTTGTTTTTCGCTGCATTGCAGTATAACGATCCCGATCCTTACGTATGGATACCGATCTATCTCTCTGCATCGGTCTTATCTTTTTTTGCTGCCCGGCAACGATTCTTTCCGCGCATTTACCTTGCCGTCATCACCGTTTACCTACTTTATGCCGCCTGGCTGTTTTTTGAAAACCAGGGCGTATTAAGCTGGTTTTTTGATCATGAAGCAGAAAATATCGTGCAGGAAATGAATGATCAAAAGCCCTGGATCGAACGAACAAGAGAATTTTTTGGACTGGCAATCTGTGTTTTTGCCATCGCTTTGAATCAATGGTGGTACACGACCATCCGCAAATCAGATGAAAGGATCGCAAAAAAAAGGAGAAGAAAGACAATGGCGGAAATCTGATTGAGCACCTGACCTGAAACAAATTATTGAACAAAACCAAAAGAATCTTCCCTGACACACTCAAATAAAGCGAACGAATAATCTATTGTTGGCCTGAGCGGTAAAAATCCGCCTTACTTACTCAGATACATGCTTTTCTCTTTATAAAGAGTGCGGAAATAGGGATCCCGGAGGTCTTTAATGAAACGAATCGCCTCGCCCGTACTTTTCATTTCAGGACCCAGTTCCTTGTTTACGCCGGCAAATTTTTCAAAGCTGAAAACCGGTTCTTTGATCGCAAATCCCTGTAATTTTTTATCGAAATTGAAATCTTTGAGTTTTGCCTTTCCCAACATTATTTTCGTTGCAATGTTGAGATATGGAATCTGATAAGCTTTGGCGATAAAAGGCGTTGTGCGGCTGGCTCTCGGATTGGCCTCGATCACATACACTTTCCCGTCTTTGATGGCAAACTGAATATTGATAAGGCCGCGGATATTCAACGCCCGGGCTATTTTTTCTGAGTAATATTCCATTGTGGTAATGACGAGCGGACTGAGATTGAATGCGGGCAAAACCGCATTGCTGTCGCCACTGTGGATACCTGCGGGTTCAATATGTTCCATCACACCCATCACATGGAAGGTTTCACCATCGAAAATTCCATCAATTTCAGCTTCCTGACAACGGTCGAGAAAATGGTCAATAAGAATCTTATTATTCGGGATGTGTTTGATGAGACTGACTACCGCTTTTTCGAGTTCCTGATCGTTGATCACGATACGCATTCTCTGGCCGCCCAATACATAACTCGGCCTCACCAGCACCGGATATCCTACCCGGTGAGCAACTTCTATCGCATCTTCGGCATCGTAGGCGGTTCCATATTCCGGATAAGGAATTTCAAGTTCTTTCAAAAGATCGCTGAATCTTCCACGGTCCTCAGCTATGTCCATATTATCAAAAGAAGTTCCGATAATCTTTATGCCTTTTTCGTGAAGACGTTTTGCAAGTTTAAGTGCAGTTTGGCCGCCAAGCTGAACAATTACGCCTTCCGGTTTTTCCAATTCGATGATCTCCCAGAGGTGTTCCCAGAAAACCGGTTCGAAATATAGTTTATCGGCCATATCAAAATCGGTGGAAACCGTTTCTGGATTACAATTAATCATGATGGCCTCATAGCCACATTCTTTAATTGCCATAAGTCCATGAACACAGCAATAGTCAAATTCAATTCCCTGGCCGATACGGTTTGGGCCGCTTCCTAATACTATTATTTTCTTTTTATCTGACGGGATAGATTCGTTATGTGGGAGTGCTTGCATTTCTTTGAAAATTGTGCAAAGTTAAGGATAGGGGCTGTTTGAAAAATATTAATTTTCAAATTCTACCTCAACTCTCTAAATAAAACGAAACTGGTTTCCCGTCAAGCTGGCCTATAAAAGAAAAAAAACGGCGATGATCACCGTTTTTCGAAATGGTATTAGTTGTAGCTTACGGTGACTTCAAAAGGCTCGATGCTTTCATACACTCCTGATGCCTGATTGGCATGAATATGCAGCACGCCACCCACATTAAACGAACTTTCACCACCGGATAATTTACCGCTCGAATTGTGCACAAAATCGGAAATCGTCATTTCATAATCTCCGTTCGTAATGGTTACGGATGTTGGAAGAATTACGTTATAGCTTTGTCCTTCGTCGCCTGCAACTGTAAAGGCAGCGCTGGAGACGGTTCCGGAGGCTGCCGGCAGCGTAATGCCTCCGGTTTCACTTCTAACGCCGTTTACGTCTAACTGAACGGTTCCGGCCTTGTCAACAACGGCCACGTTTCCAAAATTAAGATCGCTTGTCTTCGTAATATTGATCGGTCTCACAATCGTTGCGGAGGCATAAGCATGGGCTGATTGACCTCCGCTACCTCCATAGGATTGAGTAGAAACATTTGACCATTCGCTTTCAGCATTGATGGAAGAAATTTCAGCCGACATTTGTGCATGGGTTATGGAAAGCACGAAGCTGCCTAACAGAATTAGAGATAACTTTTTCATGGATATTGGTTTTAAAGGCTTCAAATTACACTATCCCCTTTAATTTCCTAAAACTTTTTTTGCAAATTCATTGAATTATAATCTTTGACGTCTGAAAGTAAAAAAACGGATCCCGGGGTTTAATGCCAGTTTAAGGCTGGTTTAAGGCACGTTTAAGAAAAACAAACGGATTAGAAAAAAGGCTGATGCAGGAAAACAGCGGAAACGGCAGAAAAAAAAGGAACGAATTCCGGTTTGCCGGATTCTTTTATCGCTTCTGCCTTTACCCACCGGCACCGAACGGCCAATAAATTCGCTACTTTAGCGCAAATTGTAACTT
>JAFAEW010000028.1 GCA_023423835.1 Bacteroidota bacterium
ACTTCAGACTGCCAACAGAAGCCGAATGGGAATATGCAGCCAGGGGCGGAAGATCGGAGTCGATGTTTCCCTGGGGTAACTATTATCTCAGAAACAAAAAGGGATGTCTCCTGGCAAACTTCAAGCCGGGCAGGGGAAATTATATTGAGGATGGAGGATTTTATACCGTTAGAGCCGATGCGTATTGGCCCAACGATTTCGGATTGTATAATATGTCAGGAAATGTATCAGAATGGACATCTTCTTTATTCTATGAGACCGCTTACAACTTCGTAAACGATATGAACCCTGATATCCGGTGGAATGCACTCGACTCAGACCCTCCGCGTATGAAGCGTAAAGTAGTCAGAGGCGGAAGTTGGAAAGATGTTGGTTACTATCTCCAGGTTAGCACACGTCAGTATGAATACCAGGATACCGCTAAATCTTATCTCGGTTTCAGATGTGTAATCGATTTACCCGCACAATTAAGAAAAAAATAATTTAAGGCACAGTTTTTAATTCAGGTTTCTAATATTCTATTTCTAAAAAATTATAAAAGACAAAAACAGTTATGGCAGTTGCTATTCCTCCTAAAGTTAGTAGATTAGTTGACGTTTTCGTGTCCCTTGCAGCAGCAGTAGTGATTTGGGGAGCCCTGCAAAAATTACTTCATACCCCATCGGCAGATTTTTTTCTGAAGCTGGGGCTCGGTACGGAAGCGCTTGTATTTTTAGTTTACGGCGTATTGTATCTGATGTATCCGGCGGTTGAAGAATATCCCGGGAAGCCGGTTGTGGGTGCGGCGCCTGTTCAGGCGGGCAATCCTGCATTAAAATCAATGGAAAAAATGTTGCAGGAGGCAGACATCACCCCTGCAAACCTCAATAAGCTTTCTTCAGGCTTTCAGAAGCTGGGAACTACGGTGGAAAAGATGAGTGAAATCGGCGATGTGGTTTCAGCCACCGGCGATTATACCCAGAAAACCAAAGAGGCTTCAAAAGCGCTTTCAGCGGTGAGTGCAGCCTATTTAAATGCTGCCGATTCTGCTACTGCGTTTAACAGCGCTTCAGCCGGAGCAAAAGAATTTCATGACCAGATGCAGGTTTTCACTAAAAACCTTTCTTCTCTCAATACAATTTATGAGCTTGAGTTACAGGAAAGCAATAATCACCTGAAAACCCTGAACAGCTTCTATGGCAAACTGGCCGAAACTTCTCAGATCATGCTCAATTCTGCACAGGATGCAGCCAAAGCCAAAGATGAAATTGCTGAACTGGCAGGAAACCTTCACAGGCTCAACCAGATCTATGGCAATATGATCGGCGCAATGCAGGGTAGATAAAATTATTTTTAGATTAATAAATTGTTGAAAAAGTAAAATAAAAAGCAAGCAGAATGGCATTACCTAAAGAGCCACGGCAGAAGATGATTAATTTGATGTATATAGTGCTGACAGCTTTGTTGGCACTAAATGTATCAATGGAAATTCTCAATGCTTTTAAAACAGTAAATGAAAGTTTGCTCAATGCGAATGCAACCATCGATCAAAAAAATTCGGACCTTTTTAAATCCTTCCAGCAAAAGTTGAACGATCCGAAAACCGAAGAAAGAGCAAAGATCTGGTATCCAAAGGCGCAGCAGGCGCAACAACTTTCCAATAGCCTCGTATCTTATATCGAAGGATTGAAAAATGAGATCATTCAGGGTTCAAGTTATAATCCTGAAGATTCTACCTTCAAAGAAGATGACCTCGATGCGCCAACGCGTATATTGACCGATCCCGGTAAAAAAGGAGATGAGCTGTATAACCGGCTGGTTCAATATAAGAAAGACCTTTTGGGAATCGATCCGGCAAACTTTAAAGAGCTGGAATCGGGATGGCCGATTGATCTGCGGATTCCGCAAAGTAACAATACGGCGAATAATAAAAACTGGGCCGCTGCCTATTTTAGAATGACACCTTCCATTGCAGCGATTACCATTTTAAGCAAATTCCAAAACGACATCAAAAACAGTGAGGCAATGGTAGTCGATTTCTGCCATCGTAAAGTGGGCGATGTGGAATTTGTGATCGATAAATATCAGCCTCTCGTAGGACAGAGCAGCAACTATCTGATGCCCGGACAGGCTCTTAGTATTACCGCAGGAATCGGGGCTTACAACAGTTCCGCACAACCAATAGTTACGATCGACGGGCAAAGCGTGCCCCTAAATGCCAATGGTGTTGCAGAATATCAGACAACGGTTGCAGGCACCGGGTCTTATACCAAAAATGTGAATATCACCTATACCAATCAATCAACCGGCAAGAAGGAAACCGTAAGCTATCCCGTTACCTATACGGTAGGGTCGCCTACCGGTGCAAGTGTGAGTGCCGATGCCGTGAAAGTATTGTATATAGGTCTGGATAATCCTCTATCTGTCAGCGGTGGAAATGTGGGAGATGAGAAAGTGCAGGTATCTATGTCCAACGGCAGTTTAACGAAAACAGGGGCGGGAAAATACATTGCCAGACCTTCAAGTCCCGGAAAGGCAACTATTACTGTAAATGCAGATGGAAAAAGATCTGAATTTGAATTCAGGGTAAAAACCGTTCCGGATCCGATTGCCAAAGTTGGAAACAGCAAAGGCGGTGTAATGCGGGCAAATGAGTTCAAAGCACAGTTTGGTGTAAGGGCAGACCTGGAAAATTTTGTTTTTGAAGGGGTGAAATTCAATATTACCGGCTATACCATCGTTCTTAATGGGGCAGGATTTCCAACATTGCAATTCAGACAGGTAAACGGAGCTTCATTCGATCCGGTAAGAGACCTGATTGAAAAATCAAGACCGGGAACCACCATTACAATTGACGAGATCAGGGCCAATGGTCCGGGGGGAACCAGAACACTTCCTCCGATAGCATTTAACCTTCAATAGAAAAACGATTATGAAAATGCATTCTATAAAAATTGTTTTCTCTTCTTTACTGCTTTTTGCAGTAGTCGACGCATCTTTCGGACAGACCCGGGAAACCCGACGCAGAAGCGCTTACGACAATATCAATCAAAATCAGCCGCAGCAGCAACAGCAACCTACGCAACAGCGTGCCAATCAGTCGGCCTATGGCAATGCGGATACTACGCAACCCGGATCGGCTTACGGCGCTCAACCGGCATTTTACGGTAGAGACACGACCCTGCCGATTGAAGTTATAAAAAGCAGCGGTAACGGGTTGACCGATTCAGGAAAAATATCTCTTCGTCCCGATGCCGCAGTAGAAGTGGTGGAAGGCGGAACCGAAAAGGTTCCTCTTGCCTATGATCCTATCCGGGAAGACGATGCTGTTTTTAGAGTAAGGGTTTGGAGGGATATCGATGCACGCGAAAAATTAAATCTGCCTTTCCTTTATGCGGGACAAAATGATTTCGGAAGCGAAAGATTCATTTCCATCCTGATGCGTGGAATTCGTTCCGGCGAACTCACGGCATTCAGCGGCGACGACGATAGATTTACTACCCCAATTACACCCGATTCTGCCATGATGGCCTTCGGCGGCGGTCAGGATACCGTACCGGTTTATGATGCCGACGGAAATATTGCCAAATACCAGGTTCGCGAACAGATGATCAATCCGGACTCAATCTATAAATTCAGATTGAAGGAAGAATGGATCTTCGATAAGGAAAGCGGGCGATTGTATGTACGCATCCTTGGCATCGCTCCCGTAATACCGTATAGATTATCGACCGGACAAATTTTACCGGGCAGTGAAAGGCCGGTTTGGTGGGTTTACTATCCGGACGCAAGAACGCTACTGGCGCGATCAGAAGTGTATAATCCCAAAAATATGGCAGCAAGAATGAGTTGGGAGGATTTGTTTGAAAGCCGGATGTTTAGCAGTTATATTGTAAAGTCAACACTCAATAATCCGTTTGATCTTCCGCTTTCTTCTGTTTATCCGAATAATACGCTGTTCAGGTTGCTTGAAGGCGATAAAGTCAAGGAAAAGATATTTAACTACGAGCAGAATCTCTGGTCGTACTAATAAAACCTCATTAGTAAAAGCTCCGGAAACGGGGCTTTTATTTTTCTGCGATCTGATCGATTTTTTCCGATAAACTTCTGTCTTTATCCGTTACAATGTCACCCGCATCGTGGGTATTTAACCAGATCTCAACCATATTATACGTATTCTTCCAGCTTGGATGGTGATCCATTTTTTCGGCGCACAGGGCTACCCTCGTCATAAAGGCGAAAGCCTCTGAAAAATCTTTGAACTGAAATTTCCTGTATAATTTGTTTTCCTGTTCCTGCCACATGTTCGTAAGTTTTTTGATGAATAAAATTCCTTCAATTACCAAACCAAAACGGCCGCCCGGGAAAATGCCGGAATGATTATGGAAAAGCCGGCTCTTATCTTCTCAAATTCAGATTCATAAGTTTAATTCAAGGGCCGGTAAATCTTCGTATTGAAATTCTTTTGCAGGCTCGGGGGCATCTCTGAAATCCTTTGCTATCGTACAGGCTTTCATCTCCGAAGCGGGGAATCGAAAAGCCGCAATCTCTGCAATGCGTTGCTCATTTATGTTTCCCAAAAGCCATTCATAAGCGAGTTCTTCATTCAGGATAACGGGCATTCTTTTCTTACTATTGTGGATTTGTGCCATAAATGAATTCGCTTCCGTGGTGACCACTGCAAACGATTCTACATATTCACCGGTAGCTTTATCGGTCCAAGGCTGCCAGACTCCCGCCATAAAGAAATATTCCCGGTCTTTCAGGCTGATATAATACGGAATTTTGTTCGGAGTTTTTAACGGAAGTCCGGTTCGTTTATTTGTAGGAAAAACATGTCGCCATTCGAAAAAACCGGTTGAGAGTACGAGACATCTTCTGTTTAAGGTGGCGTCCTTGTAAATCTTTCCTGGTTTGAGCAGCTCTTCCGCCACTGCATTCAGCGTTATTATAGCCGGTCGGTATCTGCCGGTGTCGTCTGTGAAGCCGTTTCGCATTTTAAAAACATCTTCACGAGTATTCATATAATGAGGAATAAATCCCCATTCCATTTGCGCCAGCTCAAAATCCTCCTCGTCTTCACGCCTTTTCAAAACGGTGTTCAGGCTATAATCAAAACCTATTTGAAGATCCCTGTGAAAAAGGTCATAAGCCGAAATTGGTTTTTTGATCTCCCTAAGACTAATGATATCCGATTGCCGGACTTTTTGCGTATTATAATAACACATGGTGGAATGGTAGCTGATGCATAAATTAAATCGAGGGTCAAAATTAAACAAACTAATGTGAAAGGTTTCCTGTAAAGACAGGACAAAATTTTTGCAGGTTACCATAAAAAAACCGCAAATCCTATTGCGGCTCCAATTGTGAACCTGTTCCCGATAGCGATCGGGAGAGTCAGGTGCCTTCAAATTTTAAAGATCGTGGGCCCAACAGGGCTTGAACCTGTGACCCCCTGATTATGAGTCAGGTGCTCTAACCAACTGAGCT
>JAFAEW010000048.1 GCA_023423835.1 Bacteroidota bacterium
ATGTTTACATTTATACTGGCATTGTGAGAACACCAAAATGATGATTGAAAAAGCAATTTCATCATAACAGAAAAAGGTTAGCGAATGTTTGCCTGTGGGAGCCGGTTTCTGAAAGATCCTTTCTGATTCATCCTTGTTCCGCAAATTTTATTACCGAACGAAAATCACCAATATGAAAAAGAAAAAACTGCGGATTCACTTTTTGCTGCTGTTGTTCGCCCTTTGTTACAGTGGAATAACGCAGGGCCAGAACCCGGTTACGGGCACCCTTAGATCCCCGTTGGGACAGCCGGTCGCCGGCGCTACTGTCACCATCAAGGGCACCAATACTACCGTTTTATCAAACGACAGTGGAAGGTTTACCATCAATGCGCCGGTTGGAAGTACGCTCACCGTCAGCTCGATAGGATTTCAGCCCAAAGAAATTACAGTTACCGGCAGGCAGATCAATGAAACACTTCAGGAAACAAATGCAGCCTTAAATGAGGTAGTGGTAATTGGTTATCAAACGGTGCGGAAAAAGGATTTAACGGGCGCCACAGGTATTGTGAACATGGAAAATGCCGACAGAGTGACCTCTGCCTCAATCGGGGAGTCGATTCAGGGACTTGTTCCGGGCGTTACGGTCAGAAATGGTGGAGCGCCGGGTCAGAATTCAGTGATTGAGATCAGGGGCGTAGCCAGCTTTACCACCAGTGCTCCGCTCTATGTAATCGACGGCATGATTGCCGATGCCAATTCAACCATCAATTCCGATGAAGTTGCTTCCATTCAGATTCTGAAAGATGCTTCTGCAGCCGCTATCTATGGTTCCCGGGCAGCCAACGGTGTGATCATCATCACCACGAAAAAGGGAAAATCAGGCCCTTCCCGCATCAGCTTTTCCGCCAAATACGGAGTTCAGGATATTCCTAAAAAATGGGACGTTATGGATGCTTCCCAATACCTGAAAACCGCGCAGACCTTATATTCAAATTCAGGAATGGCATTACCGCCCGGCATTCAGGCCCAGGTAACGAATCCAACCGTAAATACCAATTGGCAGGATGCCATTTACCGCACCGGAAATGCGCAGGATTATAACCTCGGAATTTCCGGAGGATCAGAAAATGGCAATTACCTCGTTTCCGGAAGCTATTATAAAAGTAAGGGCGTACTCATCGGCAATGATTTTGAACGCGCAAGTTTGAGGATAAATACGGAAGCAAGAAGAGGCAGGTTTACTTTCGGAGAAAACCTCGTTCTCAGCAACACCAACGGGTACAATCCTGGCGGTGGCGTAAACGCATTTTATGAAGCGCCACAGATGCTACCCATCATCGCCGTTCAAAGCGACGCCTATAATACACAGCCTTCAAATCCGGCCGGATGGGGATTCGGCTCCACCGATATTCCAACCTATGCAGCCAATTATGTGGCGGTAAACGCGCTGGATAAACAGAAATACAATTTCGCCAAAGTGGTGGGTAATGCTTACCTGGATTTTAAATTTACCGACTGGCTGTCCTATCGATTCAATACCGGCCTCGAAGTCAGTTTCGATTACCACAAAGAAGTAAGGGATACAGGCATCTGGCGCTATGCTAATCAACCTCCGGCCACAAGCGTGTATGAAGACCGCGAACAGTTTACCAATGTTCTTCTCGAACATACACTCAACTTCAACAAAACGCTGGGGCAACACAACATCAACGGCGTCTTCGGCTATTCTTATCAGCAAATAAAAAGAGAGGCTACCTCGGGCAGCAGGATCAATCTGCAAACCATCAGCGGCCAGACATTTACAACCATTTCTTCCGCCACCGGCGTGTCCTCGGCTAATGGCGGCGTTTCTGATTTTTACCGCATCCAGGGATTTTTAGGAAGAATTAATTATGCCTATCTCGATAAGTATCTCTTGACACTGTCCGGAAGAATCGACCAGGATTCGAGATTCGGACCCGACTACCGTACGGGAACTTTCTATGCCGCTGCCGCTTCCTGGAGAATCAGCAAGGAGCAGTTTTTTAATGTCAGCTGGATTTCGGAACTGAAACTCCGCGGTTCCTACGGCCAGCTTGGAATCAGCAGTGCGCTGGAAAATCTCGGTGGATCCTGGCCCACGGTTGGCAATATCAACAATGCGCCCCGGGCCGTATATGGAATGTCACAGGATCCACGCGTAGGACTTTATCAGGCAGTAGTGACCAATCCCGATCTCCGTTGGGAAAGAAGGGATGAAAGCAATATCGGATTAGATGCTACCATATTAAATAACCGGTTGTCGCTTACCATTGACGTCTATAACAATATTTCTAAAGACGTACTGGTAAACATTCCGCTCGGATACTACATCGGAACGTCGTCAGCAAGTATCATTTCGAATGCAGCATCGATAAGAAACCGCGGATTTGAAATCAGCGCCACCTACAGACATAAAGGAAGGGATTTGAACTGGGATTTGTCCGTCAACGGCACTACCATCAACAACCGGGTGATTGATGTGGGTAGCCAGGGTAAGGGAATCGATTATATTGAAGTGCCGGGAATAACATTCATCAGATCACAGATCGGGCATCCGATGAGCTCGTGGTTTATGCTCGAGACCGCCGGACTTTTCAAGACGCAGGAAGAAATCGACAACTATAAAAATAAAGACGGTGTCGTTATTCAACCGGATGCAAAACCGGGGGATGTGAAATACATCGACCAAAACGGCGATGGCCAAATCAATAATGATGACAGAACGTTCATGGGTTCACCCTGGCCGACTTTTCAGGGCGGACTTCAGTTTAATGCCTCCTACAAAAATCTCAGTCTCAACATTCAGTTTGTTGGCGTATTCGGATACAAAATCTATGATGATATCCGCAGGGTTCTGGACAGCTATCAGCTCACCAACTTCAGATCCGACATCAATCCCTGGACGCCCTCAAACACCAATACTTCAGATCCGCGATTGGGGTTGGAAACAAATGATGCCGGAATCACTTCCAATAATTATAACACCAGTTCGAGATGGCTGGAAAACGGCTCCTACTTCCGTTTGAGAAATATCGAACTCGGATATGAAATTCCGAAATCATTTCTCGGAACGATCGGATTCAGCGGATTAAGAATTTTCGTGAGCGGCCAAAACCTATTCACCATCACCAAATACAAAGGGCTCGATCCTGATGTTACCGGAGCAGGCGTTCAGTTGAGAGGTTGGGATGCCGGCAACTGGCCCGCAAGCCGCATATTTTCCATCGGAATCCAGGGTCAATTTTAAACAATTAAAATTTTTGTATGAAAAACATATTGCCGATATTATTATTCTCAACGGTGCTACTTCTAACAGGCTGTCAGAAAAAACTCGATATCACCAATCCAAACAGTCCGAATACCGCGATTTTTTGGAAAACGGCCGCCGATGCACAGGGCGGTGTCAATGCGATTTACAGCACCTACCACCGGGTGGGATTGTGCCGCAATGAATTCTTTATGACCATTATTCGTTCCGATGAAGGCTATAGCACGAGTCCGAACGCCACCCTGATCAATAATTTCGACCGTTTTATCATCACCGATTACAATCTTTGGGAAATTCATACCGTCTGGGAAGATTGCTACATCGGTATCAACCGTGCCAACCAGGTGTTGGATAATGTGCCCGCAATTGAAATGGACGATGCGCTCAAACAACAGTTGCTCGGAGAGGCGAAGTTTTTCAGAGGTTTCTTTTACTATTACCTCGCTCAGCTTTGGGGCAACGTTCCCCTTCAGCTTCACACTTCCCTTCCGGATGATCTGCCACCAACTTCTCCCGCCGCCGACGTTTGGGCACAGGCTGAAAAAGATTTTTCAGAAGCCGCCGCCCAGCTTCCGGTAAGCTACGATGCCAATAATATCGGTCGCGCTACCAGGGGCGCGGCTTATGGAATGCTCGGAAAAGCCTATATGCAGGAGCACAACTACCAGGAGGCCGTGAGCGCATTTGACTGGTTTTTTAATGGAGAAGGAAAAGACGTTTATGATCTCGTTCCAAATTACCGCGACAACTTTGTGATAACCTCAGAAAACAACATCGAATCGGTTTTTGAATTTCAAAATGCGGTTAATCCCACCGATACCCACGACGATGATACCCAACCTTTCGATCAGGATGATCTCAATTACGGCACTTCCATCCCTCCGTTTTTTGCCCCTCGCCCGGTAGGATTTACCGACGGACAGGCAAGACGCTGGGTGGTAAACGAATTTTATAAAGACAAAACAACTACCGGAGAAAGAGATCCGCGCCTCGCCGCCTCCTTTCTGTACGATTCCACCGACGAAAGAGGTCCGGATTTTACGATGGTTTATGGCAGAACGTGGACTTCGCTTGGCTATTCGTCTGATCCCAATGCCACTCCAAGTACACATGACGTTTATTTCAGAAAATTTCTGAACGATTTTACCGATGATGGCGAATCCTTCCATTCCGGAAATAATTACCGTTACCTCCGGTTTGCCGATATTTTATTGCTGTATGCAGAGGCATTAAATGAAACCGGACAAACGGCCCAGGCCTATCAATATGTTGACCGTGTTCGGCAAAGAGCGGGCTTATTGCCGCTCTCCGTTACCATGCCGGGGCTGAGCCAGCAGCAGTTTTTGGAACAGCTTAAGCATGAAAGAATAACCGAACTTTCCGGCGAAGGACACCGTTGGGAAGACCTGGCAAGATGGGGCGACCTTGGTCCGCAACTGGCATCCAGAGATGAAGGATTTTCAAACTTCGTGGTTGGAAAACATGAATTGTTGCCAATCCCTCAACAGGATCTGGATATCAATCCAAATATGAAGCAAAATCCGGGATATTAAATCAATGGCAGGCAAGGGGTTTTGTGGTTATGTTTTTTATTTGGTTTCCGGCTTTCGGTTCTTTGGGCATCTTCGTTGTGTCACTCACTTGTACTGCAGTTTTTCATGGCATCAGTTTAAAACCGTTTATATTGAAAGGAAAAATTATTGTTATTGCGCTTTTGTTTCTTTCCGGCAACGCGCTGACACAGACAAACCCACCGTTTAACGGGTTGCAGATGAACCTCGGAAATCTTTTTAGATTGTCCGATGCCAAAAGCCGTTCCATCAGTCCTGAAAACCCTACCGGAGAACCGGGCAAAGGTGGAATGGCCACCCTCGAAAACGGAAGTGCACGAGCCGCGGCAAGGGATCTTGGACAAGGCTGGAAAGTAAATCCTTTTGTGGTAATAGAACCGGGCCAGACATTTACCCTGGCGGAAATTACCGGTCCGGGTGCCATTCAACATATCTGGATGACACCAACCGGCATCTGGCGTTTTTCTATTCTCCGGTTTTATTGGGATGATGAAACAACGCCTTCAGTGGAAGTTCCGGTGGGAGATTTTTTTGGTCTGGGATGGGGAAAATATGCGGCGCTGAATTCGCTGCCCGTAACCGTAAATCCGGGAAGCGCCTTCAACTGTTATTGGCCGATGCCATTCAAACGGAAATGTAAGATCACCATGGAAAATATCAACACAGAAAAAATGGTGTTGTATTACCAGGTCGACTACACGCTTACCCAAGTGCCGGAAGATGCAGCTTATTTTCATGCGCAGTTCAGAAGAAATAATCCAACAAAAAATGGACTTTATACCTTGATTGACGGCCTCAGTGGAAAAGGACATTATGTGGGAACTTACCTCGCCTGGGGTGTAAACAACAATGGATGGTGGGGCGAGGGTGAAATAAAATTCTTTATTGATGGAGATACAAAATTTCCCACCATAAACGGCACCGGTACCGAGGATTATTTTTGCGGGTCCTATAATTTCGAAAATCAGACCACCCATCAGTATGAATCTTTTTCTACCGCTTATGCCGGTTTGCACCAGATTATAAAACCCGATGGATTGTACCAGACCAATCAGCGTTTCGGTCTTTATCGCTGGCATATTATGGATCCTGTTCGTTTTGAACGGGAGCTGAAAGTCACCATTCAGGATCTGGGGTGGCGGCACGACGGCCGGTATCTGCGCCAACAGTCAGACATTAGTTCGGTAGTTTACTGGTACCAGGCGGAGCCTCATGCAGGCTTTCCGGCCCTTCCCAAAAAAGACGAACTGGAAGTGAATTAGTATTTTCACCTAAAAAAGATAAAAATGATATTGAGAAAAATTATCGTTGTCTTCGTCACGGCTTTTATTACCCTAAACGGTTCGGCCCAAAAAATCACACCTCAGAAAACAAACCTTTCTGACAAAGCCGGAAAGCAATGGTCGGTTGAGAAGGCCAACGCCTGGTATGCGCAGCAACCGTGGATAATCGGGGCCGATTACATTCCAAGTAATGCTATTAACCAATTGGAAATGTGGCAGGCGCCAACCTTCGACAGTCTTCTCAACGACAAGGAATTGGGATGGGCCGAAAATATTGGTTTCAATACCATGCGTGTTTATCTCCACAGCCTTGCCTGGAAAGAGGATAAGGAAGGCTTTAAGAAGCGGATGAACACATTTTTAAATATAGCAGCCAACCATAATATCCGGATCATCTTTGTATTCTTCGATGATGTATGGAACAAGGAACCAAAGGCCGGACCGCAGCCGGCACCAAAACCCGGCGTTCACAATTCGGGCTGGGTGCAGGATCCGGGGCAGCCAATGTCGGAAGACACCACCCTCTTTCCGGCACTCGAAGAATATGTGAAAGATGTTCTTACCACCTTTTCAGGCGATAAGCGCATCCTCCTGTGGGATCTTTATAATGAGCCCGGAAATTCGGGCAAAAAAAACGCGTCCCTTCCGCTGCTGAAAAAGGTGTTTGAATGGGCAAGGGCAGTAAATCCGGAGCAGCCGGTCAGCGTGGGTTTATGGGATTGGAGCTTCGAAGAATTAAACGCCTTCCAGGTTGCCAATTCCGATATCGTCACCTACCACGATTATGAAGATCCGGCCTGGCATCAACGCGTTATCGAACTGCTGAAAGTAAATGGCAGGCCGTTGATTTGTACCGAATATATGGCAAGAACGAGAAACAGCAGGTTTTCAAATACGCTTCCGCTTTTGAAAAAAGAAAGGGTTGGAGCCATAAACTGGGGATTTGTAGCGGGAAAAACCAATACGAAATATGCCTGGGATACGCCCATTCCCGACGGAAGCGAGCCGCTCGAATGGTTTCATGATATTTTTTATCCCGACGGAACGCCCTACCGGAAAGATGAGGTAGATCTGATAAAAAAACTTAGTGCAGAAAAAACTCCGGCAGTGAATCCTCAATAAGTGGCCTGATTAAATATGAAAATGAATATCCTGAAAAATATCTATCCCGTACTTTTTTTGCTGCTTGTATCAAACAGCGCATGTAAAAAAAGCCTGGCCGGAAATGAAAATCCACCGGTTACGCCTGAACCGCCGGTGACCGGTAAGACGTTCAAAAATCCATTACTCGAAAATGCGCCCGATCCTTATGTTGTTCAGAGTGGGAACACTTATTATTACACTTCTACTCTGGGCAACCGTATTGGCATTTGGAAAACAACGGCTATGAGTGCTCTTTTCACAGCACCCTATACCACCGTTTACACGCCTCCGTCCGCAGGAGTAAATTCAAAAAACATCTGGGCGCCGGAATTCTACTTTTTGGATAATAAATGGTATTTGTATTATACAGCCGGCGATGGCAGTTCGCTTGAAACACAACGGACTTTTGTGCTGGAGAATGAAAATCCCGATCCAACCATAGGAACCTGGATTGATAAAGGCAGGATTTACAATCGCACAGAAGATTACTGGGCCATCGATGGAACCGTATTTGAGTATAACGGCACCAATTATTTCATCTGGAGCGGCCATCCCGATGCCTTCAACAGCACGCAAAACCTTTACATTTCCAAAATGACGAATCCTTATACACTGGAAGGAGAACGCGTAATGATATCGACGCCGCAATATGACTGGGAAACGAATGGAAACGTAAATGAAGGACCTGAAATATTGCGAAATCCGTCCGGAAAAATATTTCTCATCTATTCTGCCAATGGATGCTGGACCGATGAGTATGGTTTGGGAATGCTCTCTTTCAAAGACAATGGCGATCCACTGAATCCGGCTGACTGGATTAAATCTCCGGACCCGGTATTTTCAACCAGTGTTGCCAACGGCGTGTACGGACCCGGTCATAATGGATTTTTCAGATCCGTTGATAAGACGGAAGATTGGATCATCTACCACGCCAATCCCAAACCGGAAGGCGGTTTCGGCTGTGGATCAACGAGAAGTACAAGGATGCAAAAATTCATCTGGAATGCGGATGGCACGCCAGATTTCGGACTACCTGTTGCAACGGGAATGCCGATTGCGGTGCCTTCGGGGGAATAGGCCCGGCCGGCGGGATCAAAATTCAACTAAAATAAAATTCCTTTTGTAACATATTTTGGAACTTGAAATCGGGCCGGGAAAATAAGGTGTACAGTTTTTACGGCTAAAAAAGTTATCTTCAAAAACTGATTTCATGAAGGTTGAAATCCTCAAAAACAGGTCATTATGATAAAAAATATTTCGATTGCATGGCTCCTGTTGATGGTTATCAGCGGGTGCAATAATGCGCAAAATGAAAAAACCACCACTATGGATTCTACCGTGTCAGAAAATCCTTTTGTACAGACAATTGATGGAAAGGAAACGAAGTTGTTCATTCTTCAAAACAATAATATCAAAGCCGCCATTACCAATTATGGTGGCAGACTCGTTAGCCTTTGGGTGCCCGATAAGAACGGGAAGATGACAGATATTGTAGCAGGATTTGACAGCGTTCAGCAATACGTGCATTCCACAGAGCCTTATTTTGGTGCAACCATCGGCCGTTACGGGAACCGGATTGCGAAAGGAAAATTTACGATTGCCGGCAAAGAATACACCTCTTCGATCAACAATCCTCCCAACACCCTGCACGGCGGAAAAAACGGATTTCAGAGCAAGGTGTTTGATGCTGTACAACTGGGAGATACGGCCCTGCAGCTTACCTATCTCTCGAAAGATATGGAGGAAGGTTTTCCGGGAAACCTCAATGTAAAAGTTACTTACACACTTACCGGTGATGAGGCGCTGAAAATCGATTACGAAGCCACAACAGATAAAACTACCGTAGTGAACCTCACCAACCATGCTTTCTGGAATTTGAATGGCGAAGGCAGCGGCACTATCCTAAATCACCGGTTATGGATAAATGCCGATAATTATACGCCGGTTGACTCAACGCTGATTCCAACCGGAAAAATCGAGACTGTAAAAGGAACGCCCTTTGATTTTACAACGGCGACAACTATCGGAAAAAGGATTGACACCAATGCCAATCCACAGTTGAAAAACGGAAAAGGTTATGATCACAATTTCGTATTGAACAGAAATTCCGGAACCGGGTTAAACCATGCCGCAACGGTAGTTGGAGATCAAAGCGGAATTCAAATGGACATCTACACCGAAGAGCCGGGCCTGCAATTTTACAGCGGGAATTTTATGCAAAGCAAAAATGTGATGAAAGGTGGGAAAAGAGATGATTTCAGAACGGCCTTCGCCCTCGAAACACAGCATTTTCCCGATAGCCCGAATGAGCCTTCGTTTCCTTCCACTTTGCTGAAACCGGGTGAGAAATATCAAACCGAAACGATCTATAAGTTCTCGGTAAATAAGTAGCTAAGATTTAGTTGCAGGTTGAGATAAGTTTTGCTGCCATGAAAAACTGCAGTACAAGAGTGCGACGCAAGGGACGATGCTATGAAAAACTCCGGTCCGGCTCAACATAAAAAAAACTATCCAAAACCATTTCAAATGATGAAAAAGCTTTTCATTTCGCTGCTGCTGACTGCCATTGCCACGGCAAATCTAGTGGCGCAGGAGCTGTACACGAATCCGTTAAAACCAACCGGGCCCGATCCATGGGTTGCACAACAAAACGGATGGTACTATTACATGAACACCATTGGCCGGATGGAAGGATCAGACGAATTGAAGCTATGGCGAACGAAAGACATGGCAAAGCTGGGTGAAGCGGAGAGTAAGACGGTGTTTAAGCCGGAAGCGGGCCTTCCCTATTCCAAACAATTATGGGCGCCTGAAATTCATTTTCTACAGAACAAATGGTATATCTATTTTGCAGCAGATGAGGGTAATAACCTGCACCACAGGGTGTGGGTTTTGGAAAATACTTCGTTGGATCCGTTTGAAGGAGAATGGGTTTTGAAAGGAAAAATATCTGATCCGGGCGATCATTGGGCAATAGACATGACGGTGATGGAGTACAAGGGAAAACTGTATGCCGCCTGGTCGGGCTGGGAACACTACAATAATGTGCAGCAAAATCTCTACATTGCGGAACTGGAAAATCCGTGGACGATAAAGGGAGATCGTGTATTGATTGCAAAGCCGGAAAAAGAATGGGAACTTCAGGGAAAAGTTCCGGTTGAATGGCAGAAAAATACGGGCGAACCTCCGTTTTTAAGGATTCTCGAAGGCCCGGAATTTTTGATCCATAATGACCGGCTGTTTATCGTTTATTCTGCCAATGCGTGCTGGACAAACTATAATCTGGGGCTGTTGGAATTTAAAGGAAAGGACGACATTTTGGATGCCCGGAAATGGAAGAAATTCCGGAAGCCGGTTTTCAGTGCTTCGCCCGAAAACGGCGTTTACGCACCGGGTCATAACGGGTTTTTCAAATCTCCGGACGGGAAGGAAGATTGGATCATTTACCACGCCAATCCGGGTCCGGATGATGGATGCGGAGAAAAGCGGGCTCCGCATATGCAAAAATTTACGTGGACGAAAAACGGGTTTCCTGATTTTGGAAAGCCGGTTGGGAAAGGGCCGTGGCCCGCACCTTCAGAAAGCTGAAAAAGCGGCAAACCGAAGGGCGATCATCGTTCGGCCCCTTCGGGAAAAAGCGCTTTTGTCGGGTGTTCATTCATCTTCTGCAGGGCGAGTTTCAGGATGGAAGTTCTTCTTGGAGTGGTTTCTGCCGGCTTCACCGGATAGGAGACCACTGCTTCGAGCCAGGCGTAATGGTTTACCCTGAAATACACGTCGGGTTTCCAATGCGCAATCACATCGAGGTCGTATTGCGGATGTCGGTGGTTGAAATCTTCGGTGGCGGCTTCGAGCAGGCATTTTTCCACAAATTCAACATCGGAGTTGTAGGCGATCTGGATACCGGTTTCGTTCCAAATAAACGGATACGAAGGTCCTGAATAGTTGAAGATTTCAGTTTGCAAAACTTTGCTGTTTGGAAAATGGATCACCCTGCCGCTTGAGCGGTCATTCATCAGGTAGTCGCCGCTGAACTCGAGGATAATGGTGTCGAGATAACTGATTTCCAATACGTCTCCTTTAAATTTCCCGATCTGTATTCTATCTCCTACTTTATACGGACTTCTGAAGACGATATAGAGCCAGCCGATGAAGGAAGAAATCGGGGCCTGCAGGGCGAACCCGAAAATCAGGGAGATCAGTCCGAATGAAACTGCCGCGGCATAAAGATTCTGCGAGAAAAACGAAACAGCAAGTATCAGAATAAACAAGGTGGTCAACAGCCTCGTTATCCTTATGAGATTGTAGCGATTGCCTTTTGAACGGCTACCCTGAGAAATAGCTTTTTCAATCAGTTTTCCGAGTAATAGAATTACGAAAACGAAAAAAATGCTGAGGCTTAACTTTTTAAGCAAGGGAAGGTATTGTTCCCAAACTGCAAAAACCTTCAATTCAAGCAGAAAGTGAATGCCGAGAAAAACAGCCGCCAGCGTTCCGTAACCGCCGATCCAATACCGTTGTTTTTTGGAATTCACTATGGCGGCAATGCTGCTTTCATACTCATGATTGCGCTCCATGTTGGAAATTTAAAGTATTTGGTTTAAATCAACGCGTTTCAGGGTAAAATTATGTTTTGAAACCGTTCAGTCCGAAAGCGGCAAATTTCTCCCGGGCCTTTTAGAAGCAATTTTTTCCCGCCGAACATTGGACATAAAATTGCTGTAACAGGAGAAGTATCGCATAATTTAAAGTCATCAAGAAAAAACAGGTAATAAAAAATGAAAAAGAGCCTTTTTACAGTGCTATTGTTGCTTTTGGCCTCGATAACCTTTTCTCAGAAAAACGCGTATCAGCTTTCCACCCACATCTTGGACATTTCGAAAGGAGCACCGGCGGCGGGCGTTTCCATCAGGCTGGAAAAACAGGATGAACCCTCCGGTGGCTGGACCTATATTGATCAGAAATTGACAGACAGTAATGGAAGGATAACGGATTTTCTTCCTATGAAATCAACCAATGACGGCGTTTACAAACTGACCTTTTTTACTGCTGATTATTTTAAGAACAGCCACACAGAAAGTTTTTACCCCTTTATTGAAGTCGTATTTTCCATAAAAGGAGAGGAACACTACCATGTACCGATCACACTTTCTGCTTATGGCTATTCTACCTATCGCGGAAATTAGGACTTACTGATATGGATTAATTGCTTTCCCGTTTTCCCGGGGTCTTGGCAGATTCTTAATTGCTAATTTTTCCTTCGATTGAATCATCGAGGGTTTTGCCCGTTAAGGCGCCTGCCGCCATTTTAATTAAAGCGATGGCGCTTCCATGTTTATTGTCCCAATAATAACCCTGGTCGGGAGACACTTTTATAACGGTAATCCTCGGATCGTCCTCGCCTTCGGTAAACCAGGTTTTAAAGATCGGTTCCCAAAGTTCTTTAATCATCGATCTGTCGGTTGTAACGGTTGCTTTGCCATAAATGCTTAGGAAGTCGGAGTGAGAAGATCCTTTGAAAAGGAGTTGTACATGCGGATCGGTTTCAATATCTCTGTTTTTATCGCTGTCATTGGCGCTGAGAAACCAGCAATTTCCGTGATCATCGATTTTTAAAACAGACATCGGTCGTACGGTAACAGGTTTTCCCGCAGTAAAGCCGGTGCAGAAAAAGCAGGTTTCTCCTTTGGCAAGGTCCTTTATTTTATCTACCGCTTTTTCTCCTGATAAATTCTCAATATTGTCTTCTTCCTGGTTTTTATGAATGCTGTCCATCGCTTCTTTTGTTTTTAATCAGTATCTCATTAAAAAAACGGTGCCAACAGTTGAATCAAGCAGCGAGGCGGACTAAGAAAAATTGAAACTTCACGGTAAATTTTTTGCTGATAAACCGCTCCGGTAAAAATCGTTTTAGGGGAAGGTATGACATGGCATGATATTATCTTTTCAGATAACAAAAAATTTTTGGGGAAGAAAAATTAGATGAACATAACGACTTTCAACTCTTTCAAAAGCCGGAATTTCCGGTTGTTTTTCATGGGTCAATCCGTTTCTTTGATAGGAACCTGGATGCAAAAAACGGCGGTGAGTTGGGTGGTTTACTCGATTACACAATCAAAATTCATGTTGGGCGTGACGGTGTTTTCAACGTTGTTTCCCACAGCCCTGGTTTCGTTATTCGGCGGTATTGTTGCCGACCGGTATAATCGTTATAAAATTTTATTGATTACCCAGATTCTTTCGCTGGTGCAGGCTGTTTTACTCACACTGGCGGTGATTTTTTTCAAAGAACAGGCTGTTTGGGAAATTATTATTTTGAGTGCGTTACTCGGCGCCATCAATGGTTTTGATGTTCCGGCAAGACAATCGCTGGTAAGAGAACTGGTAAATGAAGAAAGAGATCTTCCCAATGCCCTCGCTTTGAACTCATCGATGGTGAATCTTTCAAAACTGATCGGGCCAACGATAGCGGGATTTATTTTAGAGCGCTTCGGCAATGAGGCCTGTTTCGCCCTCAATGCTTTCAGCTTTATTCCCGTGATATCCTCTCTGTTGTTAATGAAATTGCCGGGTTACAAACCGAAGGCGAAATCGGAGCGAAACATCAAACGTGAATTCAAAGAATCATTCCATTACATCAAACAGAATCAGGTCATCAGTTCGGTTATCATTTTCGTCGGAATAATGAATTTGCTGGTATTACCTTATTCCACTCTAACGCCGGTTTTTGCGAGGGATATTTTTCACGGGTCTGCCTCCACACTTGGTATTATTGATGGCATTATAGGACTCGGCGCCTTTGTGGGCGCACTGTATCTTGCATCGCTGAAACAAGAAACGGATTTAAGCAGGGTGTTGGCGAGAAATACAATCATCTTCGGCTTCGGATTAATTGTATTCTCACATTTGTCTGTATTCTCCCTGGCGTTGTTGTTTTTAATGATCGGCGCTTTTAGAATGATGGCCATCATTACGGTAAGTAATACCATCATTCAGTTGCACGTACCGTCGGAATTAAGAGGAAGGATTCTCAGTATTTTCATCATGGTTTTAACGTCGATGATGCCGGTGGGAAGCCTACTCATCGCATCGGTCTCCCATTATATCGGCGTAAAAAATACCGTATTAATTGAAGGCATTATTGCCCTCATTGTAGCCACATTTTATTTGCGTTATCTGAAACGCGAAAAGCTCGATCGCGAAGGCCAGAAAATTTTAGAACAACAACCGGATGACGGATTGGTTAGGGCATGAAGACCTGACTTTGCCATATCAATCCCGGTGTTAACTGTTCACAACCGCTTCTACGCCTTCCTTCGCCTCCGTTATTTTAAAATCCGGAAAATGCTGCCTGAACTTGTCGCTATTGAAATAATAATCATTTTCAAACTGGTACATCATCTCCCCCAATTCTTTGAAAAACGGGTTCAACAGACCGATGGTTTTGATTATCCATCCGGGCGTGGCGGAAAATGCTGGTTCTTTATGCATTGCATTGGCAAATAAACCGATCCACGCTTTTCCTGAAATTTTCTCTGCAGAAGTTGGAAGGTGCCAGACCTGTTGAAATGCATCGGGCTTATTTCCGAGTAAGGCGGTGGCTTTGGCTGCATCGGGCGTAAACGTCATACTATGAATACATTTGGCATTTCCCATCCACATCGGTTTCTTTCCGGCTTTCAATCGTTTATAAACCGTTTCCATCATGATGCTCGTATTCACTTTTGGACCATAAAAATCTGCTGCACGCACGATCATTGCGGTGAGATTTCCGTTTTCCGTTTCCTGCAGGAGCTGTTGGGCAATCTGCATTCTTACTTTCCCTTTCTTGGATGGCGGATTGAGCGGCGTTTCTTCTGTCAGGTTTGATAAATACCGCGGATCATATGAATAAGCATTGTCGAAGAAAACGAGGCGCGAACCGTGCTTTTTGCAACCGTTGATAACACTCGTCATCACAAGCGGCCAGGTTTCCTGCCATGTTTTTGTTTTATACTCGAATCCTGCAGTGAGATAAACGACTTTCGATCCTTCAATGGCCTTTTCAACCGCCTCCGGATCCGTAATATCTGCCGCGAATATTTCATCACCGGGATTTACTTTTTCCGGGTTCCGGCTTACAAGACGGATAGCATTGGTATAAGGAACAAGCTCTCTTGCGAGTAAAGTTCCGATAGCACCTCCGGCACCTAATATTGTCTGCATTTTTTTTGAATTGATAAGGCAATATTACGAACTAGTACTCATCGTGCAACAACTGAATGTTCGAGTGTTGGTAATAGGGAACTTAAGTAAATGGGTAAGTATTCAAAACTATTTTCCCTTGTTCTAAAGGCCGGTTATGGCAAAAAGAAAGGCTGCCTTCGATAAAGCAGCCTTTTCCCTCCTTAAAATTTTTTCTAGCTGATACCCGCTTTAGGAGCCAGATCGAGCGGTTTCAGTTCATATTCTTCCTGCATCAGATCTTCGATCGGCTGTTGTTGTTTTTTGCCGAATTTCAATATAAGCTTATCGAAGATGGCATACATTACGGGAACTACGATGAGGGTTAAGAATAACGAGCTTACCAGTCCGCCAATGATTACCCACGCCAGCCCGTTCTTCCATTCGGCTCCGGCGCCGCTTGCAAGTGCAATTGGCAGCATACCGATTACCATGGCGATTGTTGTCATCAAAATCGGGCGTAGCCTTACATGATTTGCATCGATCAATGCCTGCCAGGTGGAAGCGCCTTCCGCTTTCCTCTGATTGGTAAAGTCTACCAGGATGATCGCATTTTTGGCAACGAGACCAATCAGCATGATCAATCCGAGAATGGTGAAAAGATTGAGTGAATTATTCGTAAGTGCCAATGCGAGCAATGCGCCGATAATTGATAATGGAATAGAGAAAAGGACCACAAACGGATATATAAAACTGTTGTACAACGATACCATAATGAGATACACCAGTACAATAGCTGCAAGCAGCGCTATTCCCAATGATCCGAATCCTTCACTCTGGTTTTCCATGTCTCCACTCCACACGGTACTCACACCCGTTGGCTTCGTTATTTTTTCAAGCGAACTTCCCCATTCTGCAGCCACACTACCGGTTGGACGTCCAACGGTTTGGGCTTCCACAGTTACGGATATACTTTTATCCCTTCTTTCAAGCATACTGGGCCCTGATCCTTCTTTCACGGTCGCAAACTGCGCCAGCCTGACTTGTTGCCCCATGTTGTTGGTGAACAATAAGTTGCTCACATCGTTCATATTGCGGCGGTCGAAATTGGCATAGCGGATGTTGATATCGTATTCGTATTCTCCCTGCCTGAACTTGCCATCGGTATTACCACTGAAGGCGGTTTGCATGGTTTGACCAACGGTTGCGAGGTTTAATCCCAGTGCCGCCATTTTATCGCGATCAACTTCCACGCTGATTTCCGGATTTCCGGTTTCAACCGACAACCGCATTTCCGTTGCGCCCCTGATATCTTTCAAGGCCGTTATCGCTTCTCCGGCATAAACCATCACGCTGTCTAAGGTAGGACCGGTAACAACCAGCGCGAGGGGCGCCCGTTCTGCAGATCCTAATATACTAACAGGAACCGTTTTTACCTTTGCTCCAACCAGTAATGGTTCGAGTTCTCTTTTGACTTTTGCTGCATAGATATCCGCTTCATCTTTCCGATCTTTTTTCGGAATCAATTGCACGTCAATCTCCGACTTATAGGCTGTAGCCTGGGTGGCACCGAAACCATCACTCGACTGGCCTACGGTGGTGATCAGGTTGGTAACCTCCGGTTTATTCTTTAAATAATTCTCTGCTTTTTGTGTAATAGCATTTGTTTGTTCGATCGATGCGTTTTTTGGCAATTCTATCTGCACTAAAAACTCTCCGCGGTCACTCTTGGCGAAAAACTCCGTTCCAATAAATCCTCCTCCAATCAAATAAAAGGAAGCAATGAATAAAATAAATACGGAACCAAGCGTGGTCTTTTTGTGACGCAACGCCCACTTCAACAAATCACTGATCCAATTGGTGAACCGGTCTAACCCTTTCTCAAAACGAAGAATTATCTTTCCAAAGAAATTTTTTCCACTGATGTGCTCCAGTTTTCCAAATCTTGAAGACAGCCATGGAACGATTGTAAAGGAGGATAACAAGGATAGCAGCGTAGCAATTGAAACCGTTACACAAAATTGTTTCAGGATGTCGGAAACGAGTCCTGTACTCAATGCGATCGGGATGAAAACCACTACAATCACGAGCGTAATAGAGGTGACCGTAAATCCGATCTCCTTAGTGGCATCATAGGCTGCTCTCACCTTGTTTTTTCCCATTTCCATGTGGCGATAGATATTCTCCAATACCACAATCGCATCATCCACGAGGATTCCCACTACAAGAGATAATCCCAATAATGACATCAGGTTGAGAGAGTAACCGAGTAGTTGCAACCCAATAAAGGTGGCTATGAGCGAAGCCGGGATTGCAACCATCACAATCAACGCATTTCTCAAACTGTGCAGGAAGAATAACATCACAAAGGCCACCAAAACGATTGCAAGGAAGAGGTCATGAATTACCGCATCGGCCGATTGCAAGGTGTAAACCGAACTGTCATTTACCACCTTCAGATTCAAACCTGAAGCGGCATAATCGTGCTGCAGGGTTTCAATGCTTTTTTGAATTTCCTGGCTCACTGAAACGGCATTTGCATCAGACTGCTTCATGATCTGCACCGCAATTGCGCTTTTGCCGTTGACACGTGCAATCTTCTTCACATCCTGTTGTGCATCCTGGATGTCGGCAACATCGGTAAGCCTGATCTGCGCACCTTCGGCCGTGGTTGCAATAACGAGGTTTCTTAATTCATCTACGTTTTTATACTTTCCACTCAAACGGATAAGAATATCATTTTCCCTTGTCTGCACACTACCTGTCGGGAAATCGAGATTGCTCTGCAAAATGGCAGCCTGCGCCTGCATCAGGGATAACCGGCTTGCTTCAAGCTTTTTGGCATCTATACTCACTTTGATCTCCCGCTCCTGACCGCCGATAAGGTTTACCTGTGCCACGCCTTCAACCCTCGACAAAACCGGCGCAATCCTTTTGTCCATCAGATCATAGAACGCAGCCTCATCTAAATTTCCGCTTCCTGCCAACGTCATTACAGGAAGATCATCCAATGAAAATTTATTCAAGGATGGAGGATCAATACCATCGGGTAAATCCTTCATAACGGCATTTACCTTTCGCTGTGCGTCATTCAGGGAATAATTAACATCGGTTCCCGAATTCAGGGTTATCACAACGATTGATACGCTTTCAAAAGATTTGGTTTCAATCTTCTTGATGTTTTCCATTGAGGAAACCGCATCTTCTATTTTTTTCGAAACCGTATTTTCAACTTCACTAGGTGAAGCTCCGGGATAAACGGTTGTAACGGAAACTACTGCGGGACTAAACTTTGGCAACAGCTCATAGTTTAGCAGCGAATAGCTGAGTAATCCGCCCAGTGTAAGTATCGTGAACAGTACGATCACAAGCGACGGACGTTTTATTGATATTTCAGCAATTTTCATATTGATAATTTATTCTGATGAATACACCTGTATTTTTTAAGCGACTATTCGTTGATGGTTGAAACTTTACTTCCGTCTTCCAGATTGATCTGGCCACTGGTGATCACCTTATCGCCTGCTTCAAGACCGTTCAGGATTTCAACTTCATCACCGATTATTCTTCCCGATGTAACTTTTTTTAGCCTGGCAATGTTTCCTTCTGTCAATACAAATACTTCATTACTGCTAACACTTCCGATGAAGGCTGAGCGAGGCACAACAGTGGATGAAGTTTGATTGGAAAAACGAAATTGAGCGGTGGCATACATTCCCGCCTTCAGGTTGTTTGCATTGTTGTCAACTTCAATTTCTACGGGAAAGTTTAAAGAAGCATCAGCTTTATTTCCGATAAAGGTAACCTTGCCTGAATAGATCTTATCGGGATAAACAGAAGCCACAATATCTACTTTATCATTGATCTTTAGCTGTGTTACCTGGTATTCATTCACATTTACCAGCAGTTTTAATTTGGAAATATCTACCAGTTCAAACATCCTGGTGCCGGCTGAAACATAAGCACCGGTTTCGATGTATTTTTTATTGACTACGCCATTAATGGAAGATCTGATATTGGCATCATTGGTTCTTATTTTGGCCTGATTTACCCTTGCCTGCGCATTTTCAACTGAAAGTTTTACCTGATCGAGTTGTTGCTGCGTAACGCCTCCGGTTTGAAACGCGTTTTCAAAACGCTCCTGATCCCGCAATGCGTTTGCCAGTGAGGCCCGGGCGCTTTCGAGATCGATATTCAGAATGCCGGCATCTACCACGGCCAGGGTTTGTCCGCGACGAACAAGGCTTCCTTCTTTCACCAGGATTCTTACCACACGACCGGAATTTTCGGACGCATAGTCGATTTCCTGAACCGGAACAAAATTGCCGTTCACTTTAAAATCAAGGTTCAAATTTTTCAGGGCCACATCGTGTACGCGAACCGCTGTTTCATTATTCGTTTGTGCCACAACGGCGGTCTTTTCCTCGTTTTTCTTTTTATTGTTATTCAATACCCAGCTGATTAATGCCAGCACGGCTATGAGAACGGCGAGGTTGATAAATATTTTCAGGAATGATCTTTTTTTCATTTTCAATTATTTACGATTTTAATAGTGATTTTAAATTGCCCTTTGCTTTTATGATTTGTATTTCCGAAATCTTATAATCGAGTAGCGCTTTTGAATAATTTGTTTGTGCTTCCGATAAAGAGGTTTCTGATTGTAAAAGATCTGTGAGTGTTGCAAGTCCGTTATTGTAATTGTTTTCAGTATTATGATAAACCTGCTCTGCCAGTTCCATGTTTTTTTTCTGGGCATTGAGGGTAATAATGCTGTTGTTGATCCGTGTCTTCGCATTTTCGTATTCGAGGTTAAGGGCAAGCTGCGTCTGGTTGATATCTTCTTCCAGCTTTTTGATGCTGATATCGGCCTGTTTAACCCTTGACCTTGTGGCAAAGCCGTTGAATATCGGAACCCGGAGATTGAGACCCACCATCGCTACATCAAACCAGTTGACGCCGTTTTTAGGCCCGTTGAACACCGGAAACTTGTCACCCAGTCCCTGATAAGAATAGGAACCAGACAAGGAGAGCGATGGCATGTATTCGCTTTTGAAGGCTTCTTTCTGATATTGCAGGAGTTTCTTCCGGCTGTTTAGAATTTCCAGCTCTGTTCTGTCTGACAAATTAAATTCATCGGCCAGGACAGCCACAGGATGTATTTCTGACAATTCAACATTGGGAATGGTTATAGCCGTTTGAATCGGCATTCCCATATAAAACTTCAGTTGATTTCCGAGCAATTCAATGCCATTGATCAGTTGCTGACGCTGGCTGCTGAGATTTGAATAATTAACGGAAATCCTGTCCACATCTATCTTTTTTGCAAGACCATTCTTGTACAACCCGTTTAAAACCGATAAAACTTTTTGGGTATTGCTGATCGTGGTATCGATGTTTTGCTGTTGCTGACGTTGCACGAGGATGCTGTAGTAGGTGGTCGCCACCTGCTCAATGATCTGCTCATCGGTAAGTTCTGCGTTCAACTGATAAAATTCCTTCGTAGTCTTCGCGGCTTTCAAACCGGTGAGCACCGAATTATCGAATAGCGTTTGGTTGAGTGAAATTCCGGCGTTACCATTCCATTTTTGTCCGAATGCCACCAGGAGGGTTTCGCCGGGTTTTCCTACAATTTCCCCCGGCAATGCACTTTTCTGCAAAATGGGATTGTAGTTGAGGCCGGCCGATCCACTGATCTGAGGTAAGGCCCGCGACTTGACTTCTTCAATCTGGTATTCGCTGTTTTCAATGTCGAGCCTCGCTTTTCTGGCTTCATTACTGGCATTGACGGCATAATTCAACGCATCCTGGAGCGAAAGCTTTACGGGCTCCTGCGCCCCGGCAGCCATGCCTGCAACACTGAAAAATAAAACCGGAAGCAGTTTCAAAACCGCTTTCAGTCCGCTGCTGTTTTTCTTTCTGATTTTTAATTGAACCTTCATATAGATATATAATGCTTGAAAAATTTTTGATTAATTAGTGCTGTTCTTTTTAAGTCCATAGAGAAAAAGATGGATAACCTTCTTTTGTTTGACCATCAGATCCTGCAAATCTTTTTCGGCGGGAATCGGATTTTTAAGTTTAAAACTGTATTCGAATGCCCGCAGGGTTTCAAGAATGATTTTAGCCGTTTTCCGGGTATCCACCGGCCGTAGTTCCTGCTTGCTGATACCCGCCTCCATCAATTCCACCATCATCGAAGTGGTTTTACTTTGAACCTGGGCCACCGGTTTCAGGATTGAAGAATACCTGCTTAATTCAATCCCATCGGCCTGCATTGCCAATTGAAGGTGTTTTTTGAAGGAAGCGTGTTTTTCGTCTACATAAATTTCAAATCCTTCCTCCACTGAGGCAGCGGTTAACAGCTTTTGCTCAAGGGATTCGAAAAATTCTGTCACAAGTTTCTGAAACACCGCTACTACCAGGCTTTCCTTATCATCGAAATAGTAGAATAATAAAGGCTTTGATATTTTGAGATCATTGGCGATTTCCGATAAAGTGGTTTTGCCAATCCCGAAATGGGAGAACCGCTTTAAGGCTGCCTCAACGATAGATTCCTGTTTTACCGAAAATTCTGTTAGCATTCTGACTTTTTAACTTTCTGACTTTTTTAATTTAAAAGTCAAAATTAGAACATAATTTTATTTCTGCAAAATTTTTTGATATTTTTTAGCAGGTTGCTGCGTAAAGACTCTTTAACTAATTGGAAGAATGAGGGAAAGGCCGGGTGTTCAGCTTGCCAGCCCTTTGAAGAAGATGTCAACCACTTCTTTTTCGCGGTCAAGCAGATCATAGAACTTCTGTTCTTCGGGAAAAAAATTGGTTTTCCCTTCGAGAGCGGCGACGCGAAGTCCATTGAGACAATCGTGCAGCAGCTCCGCCGCATGCTTCAGATTTTTGGATTTGAGCAGGTTTTCATCCTTTCCTTTTTTCATAAAGGCGCTGATGATAACGAGGTCGCGTTGTTTCGCTTTGGTAAATAATATTCTCAACTCTTCCGGGATACCAAGGCCGATATTCTGAAGATATTCGAGGATTCTGTAGTTTTTTATAATGAAACCGGTTCGTTGTTCGAGGTATTTCTTCAAACCTTTGAGGAGATCCTTTTCATTGAGATAGGGAATTTCCTCACCTTCCTCATCGCCGATTATCTTTTGAAGCACTGCTGCATACAAATTCAATTTATCGGGAAAATAATAATAGAGGGATGCTTTTGAAATTGCAAGATCATCCGCAATCTCGTTCATCGTGGTTTTGTCAACTCCGAAATGCACGAAGCGTTTTCGTGCTGCTTCAATAATGCTTTCCCTTTTCTGATCCTGCGACATGAAAACAAATTTCAGATTTTTCATCCGGAAATTAAAAAGAAATGAAGGAAGGCCTGCTTTTCAAGGCGGCCTTCACTTCGTAAGTTTTTATTGTCTTTCTACCAGAATAGGCGCTTCCCAAATTAAGCCACTGATATCGGTGAGCCGGAGAAGATAAGTTCCATCCAGATCTTTGAAGCGCGGATCTTTAAATCCGATCCTTGCCCTGGCACCAAGCGGTAAGATGAGACTGTGTTTCCCGGCTTTCACTTTGGCCACAAAATCATTTTTTATCTGATCGTCTCCGATCTGCGAAAGCTGCTGCTGATTTCTTTCGAAAATAATGTTTCCGGATGCATCCAATAGTTGGATCTGGATCAAAAATGAGCCATACACGTCGGCTCCTTCATCGCGGAAAACTGTAAAGGATAACTGGTCGATCCTGATTTCTGCCTCACTGATGGTGACATGCGGCCGAACCGATAAATTATGGAGTTTTCCATATACACCTCCATGAAAATATTGATTGGTAAACAAGGTAAGACTAAAAATAAAGATTGAACCGGCGAGAACAAGCCTTCTGACGAATTTGTCTGTGAAGGGAAGGACGCCTGTTCCCAGTATCCGAAACCATTTTTTCCGGGTGAAAGCTTTTTGCTTCCGGATGAAATACGCATCAAGGGAATAATATCCTCCACCTGAGAAGAAGATGGTAAATCCGGAAGCAACACCTAAAACGCCGATCTGCCATTCATCCAGACAGGTAGTTCCGAGCCAGCCGGAACCGAGTAAAATGCCGAAAGCGAGACTGAAAACACCGATGCTCATGAGCCTTGTAAAAATTCCCAACATGAAGAGTAATCCCACAATTCCTTCAACCACGGTAAAGATGAGCATTGCCCACTACAGGGTATCCGGATTTGACACGAGGTATTCAATCATTGGTTTTATTCCGAGGGCATTGGGCAAAAAATAGTTGAACTTTTCCCCTACATAGCCGGCTTCGTTTGGATCTAACTTATTTTCTAATACCAATCTTCTCCAAAAAGCCGAAAAATAGGTCCAGCCGGCCACCCAACGCAATGCGGTTGTGAAGAGGCCGGCAACTGAATAGGTTTGTTGCACGATCTGAGAATTTTTGTTTCAAAATTTGAACTGAATTGAATTTTTAATGCGAATGAAACAAAAGGATCATATGAGATATTGACTATGCAGTATGAAGACTGCAACGGGAGATTTGATAGCGGGACTAACGCGCCGTGGCTCCATTTGGAGAGAAGGCGCAGAAGGCCGGAAAACAGGGTTAGCGACCGGATGATTGACCCTGATTTCAGAAAAACTGTTTTTTAAAACAACATTTTTATTTACCGTAACACAGGTTGCTCCTTCATTCGCTTTTACCGATGCCTCTTTAACCGGAAGGTCGAATGTTTGTTTAATAACACGTTTAACCGGGCAGCTGAGAAAGAGGAATGCCAGCAGCAGCAAAATGCTACCCTTCCTGATAATATTGCCGGCATTAACTTTCATAACATTTTTTATTCGTAAGTGACTAAAATAGCAGTTTAATCCTTAAATAAAATTGAAATAAGGTCCGGGAAAAATCGAGTTTCCAATCGCGTCTGCATTATTTCTTTACTGCAATCCTGAAATTATCCATCGCTTTTCTTTTTCTTTCGATATAGTTCCATACCCAGATCACCAGAAAAACCGAAGCCACAAAATAGGTAATGGGAAGCACATAGCCGGTATCATTCCACAGGAAAGCGAATACGAGCAGTAATCCCGCAAACAGGTGGGCAATAGCTGTGTGGGCATTTCCTGAAATCAGATCTACCGCTGTCTTATTATAGTTGGAATGTGTATAGCGAATTGCCTGTACAGCAAACGGAACCGACAGGAAAGTGAAATAAACTGAATAAGGAGCAAATCCTAACACGGGCAACAAGGCCACGATAAGGTAGGCAGCGATAAAAAATCCTATCAGCAAATTTTTCGCTTTTCGTTTACCCAGGCGCACAACCAGCGTATTTTTTTGCGACTTCAGATCAGAAGCGGCATCCTGAAACTGGTTGATCACCAAAACGTTTGTAACCAATATTGCCACCGGAAGGGAAATCAAGAATATCTGCATTGAAAAATATCCGGTCTGCACATAAAATGCGCCCATTGTCATCAACACGCCGTAGGTAGTTGCTATAAAAAATTCGGCGAGACCGGGGGCCATGTTGATGAAGGAAAACTTTCCTTTTTCACCGGTGTAAAACAATCCTGCAATCAGGCCAAAGAGAATCAGTGGCAATAATCCCCAACCGCTTTCCACGAGCAGATAAATTCCGATCATGGCAGCGATGGCGGTAAGCAGGATGCCAAAAAAGCCCATGTCTGACCGGGAGATCAGTCCGAGTTGTATCATTCTTGAGCCGCCGGTAAACGGCCGTATTCCTTCCACATTTTCATTATCACGGTCGGCATCTTTCCAGTCGTTGATCATATTGGTACCGGCCTGCACCATCACGCCTCCAAGCAGGGTCAATAGGAAAAGCTGCCAGTTCAGACTTCCCAATACGAAGAAGGCCACTGCGCCGCCGAGTAAAAGCGGAATCAAAGAGGCGGTTAAAGATAGCGGACGAACGGCTTCTTTCCAGGCTCTTGCCTTTGCTTTCACGTCGTCGAGGGAGCTGAATTTTTCCCGGTTTTCCGGAAATTCAAAAATCGTAGGAACTTCTCCCTGTAATATTTCCGGAACGAAACGATATTTTACGATAAAAGGTTTTATGCGGATAAAATCAAGGCGGTCAGTGGCGTTGATATTGTAGAAGTTGGCCACAATCGGGGAACGTTTGCGCATCAGTTCAATCGCCTTTATCCTGTCCTCTTTATTTCTGATGATTTCTGCCCTTCCAATAATCTCACATTCTTCCATTTCCATGAAGGTTTTTCCCTGATGGATCAACATAGCAGTTTCAGGAATGTTGCTCCATTGAATGATCTTGGGATCGCCTTTCATGCTGCTCACATAAATATTAAAATCTTCATCCGAGCCGAAATGCATCATCCGTTGCCGGGGCGTTCCCATATTTGAAGTGCCCACTGCTGCTACTTCCGCCCGTTCGAGGTATTGAAGTACCTGCCCTTTAGTCCGCTGTCCCATCTTTTATATTTTAGTAGTTGCAAAATTATCGAATAAAAGACGGATGGAAGGTATTATGTGGCTTATTAAGAATTTTTTGGATTGCCAGGCTGGGGAAAGCATTGATTCTTCAGGTTTTGGGTTATTCCCATTTTGGATTTATGAACTCCCACTCTTTGATGTGTGCAGGCTGGTGCTGGGATTGCACAACTGCATCCATTTTTGAAAGGATGTCAGGATGATTTGCAGCGATATTATTTTTCTCTCCCGGATCTGAGGTAAGATCGTATAGTTCCCAGGGCATATTTTTATTCTTCTTCAGATTGTTTTTTATTCCCTTCCAGTTTCCGATCCTCACCGCTACCGATCCGCCGTTTTCACCAAATTCAAAATACAAAAAATCGTGATTCTTTTGCCCTGTGCTATCCCCGGTCAGGGTTGGCAGAAAGCTTATACCGTCGGTATTTCCCGATTTTGCACCGGTTAGTTCGGCCAGTGTTGCCATCAGATCGTATTGGGCGGATATCAGGCCCGTAGTGCTTCCCGGTTTTACTTTTCCCGGCCACCGAACAATCAACGGTTCTTTTATTCCTCCTTCATATAAATCCCTTTTCCCTCCCTTCAAATTTCCATTCATCTTAAAAAGGTCATTAGAGATACCTCCTTCTTTGGACCCTCCGTTGTCAGACGAAAAAAAGATGATCGTATTTTCATCGAGGCCGAGCGATTTGATTTTGCCGATGATTTTCCCAACCTGTTCATCAAGATAGGTAACCATTGCAGCATGGGCGGATTGGGGATATTTATTCGCCGCGTATCCCTGTTCTCCATAATAGGGTTGCTCATCAAACTTTCCTTTGTACCGCCGGGTGTACGCATCCGGAACCTGCAAACTTGCGTGCGGCAAAGGCGAAGGAAAATATAGAAAAAATGGTCGGTTTTTAGTTGAATCGATGAATGCGAGTGCTTTTTCCAGGATTTTTTCCGGTGCATAATCGTTGCCTTTGAAATAATTAAAATCCTCTTCTGTTGCAGTTGCCGGATCAAGCGCTTTATGAACGGTGATGACAGGATTATTCAAACTGTCCCACCTGCCATTTTCCCAAAGATGGGTGGGGTAATAATTATGTGCCTGTTTTTGATCGGAGATGCCATAGAAGTAATCGAAGCCCTGGCGGTTTGGATCGCCACTGTTGCCCGGCATTCCCAGGCCCCATTTTCCGGTGGCAGCGGTTAAATAACCGGCGGCTTTCAGCATGGTTGCAATCGTATAGGTTCCTTCGGGCAAGGGCATTTGACCCGCTTCGAGGCTGTCGGCAAATCCTCCGAGTTCATAGTTTCCGCGGATATAGGCATGTCCCGCATGTTTTCCGGTTAGCAGAATACATCTTGCAGGAGCACAAACCGGAGATCCCGAATAATGATTGGTAAATACCATTCCTTCCTTCGCCATTTTATCGAGATTTGGCGTTTCGATTTTGGTTTGCCCATACGGCCCGATGTCTCCATAACCAAGATCATCGGCGTAAATGTAGATGATATTGGGAAGCCTGGTATTATCCTGTGAGTAGGCCGATATCATTAGTGATAAAAAGAAAAAAAGAACAGATTTCTTCATTCAGGCTTATTTATCTGCGTTTTCAAAAATTTGTCTTGCGTCTTTGTCTTCATAATAGTCAATCATCTGCAACAATTGCTGTTTAAGTTTCTGTTGAACATCGTAATATCTTTTATCGCCATATAGATTATGCATTTCATGCGGATCATTTTGCAGGTCGTATAATTCCCAGCTATTGACAAGATCGTAAAAGCGAGTGAGCTTGTAATTGCCGGTGCTGATGCCAAAATGTGGAGAAACATTGTGTTCACCTTTTTCATAATAATGGTAATACATTGCATCTCTCTTAAACTCACCTGAAAAAACCGGAAGGATCGATTTCCCCTGCATTTCCGGTGGGATAGCTACATTTGCAGCGTCTAATATCGTCGGCGCAATATCAACATTCATCACAAAGTCATCAATCACGGAACCGGGATTTATCTGTCCGGGAAAGCGCATCAACAAAGGAGTACGAAACGATTCCTCATACATAAATCTTTTGTCGAACCAACCATGTTCGCCCATATAAAATCCCTGGTCGGAAAGGTAAATAACAATGGTGTTGTTGCTAAGTCCGTGTTGATCGAGATAATCGAGGGTACGGCCGATATTCCTGTCGAGGCTTTTTGCAGTGGCAAGATAATCTTTGAGATAGCGTTGATATTTCCATTCGGTTAATTTGTGTCCCGATAATTTTTGCGCATAAAAATCCTTTTTAACAGGATCATAATATGCATCGAAAGCAGCACGTTGCTGTGCATTCATCCGGCTTATATTTCCGTCATTGTCTTCCGATTTCCGGTCGGAAAACATTTTAAGATCATAGCCAAGGATCATTGTTTTTGAAATTGTCATATCCTGAATTTCCGCTGCTTTTCTACCTGCATAATCATCATAAAAATTTTCAGGAAGCGGAAATTCCCTGTCATCAAAAGCACCGAAATCCGGAATGTCAGGAATCCAGGTGCGATGTGTGTTTTTATGGCCGATGACTAAACAAAAAGGTTTTGAGGTGTCCCTCTCATCCAGCCATTTTTCCGCCTCATTCTCAATGACGTTTGCCACATATCCGACTGATCTCTTTTTTCCTTCGGGGCTGATGAAATCCGGATTGTAATAGTGACCCTGTCCTTCCAGAATATTCCAGTAATCAAAACCCTGGGGCTTCGAACCCAAATGCCACTTTCCAATCCACGCGGTGAGATAACCGTTTTGACCAAGTTGCTTGATGAAGCTGTCCTGGCTGCCGTCAAAACTCGGGTTAAGGTTATCTCTGAAACCGTTTTTATGGCTGTATTTTCCCGTCAATATCACCGCACGGCTGGGGCCGCAGATGCTGTTGGTTACATATCCCTTTCTAAAAATAGCACCCTCCTTTGCTAACCGGTCGATATTGGGTGTTTGCATCAGGGTACCACCATAGGCGCTTATCGCCTGGTATGCATGGTCATCAGAAATTATGATAACAAAGTTGGGTCTTTTCTGGGCGAAAATTGCGACCGGCAAAAAGCAAAGCAATGCAGGAAAGATATTTTTCATATTAAAAATTGATTGGCTTTAACCCCCCCCGAATCCGGTGATGAATCATTCCTTTTTAGAGATCTTCGAAAATTGATAACGCACTCCTCCTGTTATCCATCGACCCGGCATCGGCGCTCCCAAAAGATCGCTGTAGTTGGTATTGAACAAATTTGCAGCTTCAGCAAAAACAGTAAAAGAGCTGTGAAAAAATGCATATCCGATCTTTGCGTTGAGAATGAAATAATCGCTGCTGACTTCCGCCTTAATCGCTGATTCCTCCTGTGGTTGTCGCGTTTTGTACAAGCCATTGAGCCCAAGCGTGAGATTACCCGATTCAAAGACCACTGAAAAATTTGCAAGTAATTTCGCATGACTTGAAATATAAAAACTTTCAGTACCTGCGGGCATTTCACTGTGCAGCCCCACGAAACCGAGCGTCGCAAAAACAGACCGCTTTAAGTTAATCTTCTTATGGTATTCAACGTCTGATTCAATTCCCCTTGTATGCACAGACGCAATATTTTTTGCAAGAGCATAGGTTCCCGTTGCAACGAGGTTTTCTTTTCTCGGCATTTCGGCATAGGGCGTTACCACATAATCTATAACGTTACGCTGATTTCTTTGAAACAGGGTGGTGGCAATTTTGATTTCATCGTTGACAAAAATACTTGCACCAATTTCATAACTGAGTGAAACTTCCGGTTCCAGATAAGGGTTGCCAATCCTGCCACTTGTTACAACCGGTTTATTATAATTGTTGTACAACTCTGTAAAATCGGCCTCTCTGATGGTCTTGCCTATGCTTCCTCTGAGCAGCCACCGTTTTTTCGTATAACTGAGATCAAGTTGCGGAATCAATTGAGCCCGCTGTTCCTCGAAAAAAACTACCTGAACCGATGGATGAATAAAAATTTCGTTGCGAATATTTTTTGTGAGGCCGATGAAAGGCGCTGCACTGAACTTGTTGTGGTCTCCCCTGTCGTTTGACCGGATCTTTTTTAGATGGTAATTTACGCCGCTTATCAAACTGCTGCTTTCCGAAATTTTCGCCTGGTACAGTAGTAATGCCTGAAATAATTTTGAGTTGGTTTCATTCTGGGGTGAATGAGGTGAATAAGTATAGTGGTCATTCACCGATTTGTATCCGGCATCTAGAGAAAGCCGTTGATTATCTTTCTGGTATGCGATGCGAAGCTGATTCCAGTTGCCTGATACTTTTTCGGAAGCCGTATCAGAAACAAAGGTTGTATAAAAGTTCTGGGCTGAAAAATCACGCCTGTCGAAAGCCGTTCTCAGATTAACCTCCCAGTAATCATTTATCTGATATCCCGCAGAAAGCGAGATCGTCTTATTGTCGAAAAAGCCGGTCGTTCCTCTTTGCGGATACCCGGTAGCTTGATTAACCAAAAAGCCGCCGTTTATCCTTAACTTATCAGTTGTATAATTGAGGCCTCCCTCCGAATTGAGGTATCCGAATGCGCCTGCACTTCCTTTCAAATGGCTGGAAGTTTCATTTTCGCCGCTTTTCTTTGAAAACGATTTCGTGACGATGTAAACAACTCCACCAACGGCATCGGCGCCAAAAATGGCGGAGGAAGCGCCTTTAAGAATTTCAATATACGCAATTTCAGCCGGCACAATAGGAATATAACTATTGAAATGTCCCGTGTTCGGATCATTTACGCGCAACCCGTCGATGATCACCAACACCTGTTGAAACGTACTTCCCCGTAAAACAAAATCACTTTGAGAACCCATCGGACCACGTGCCTGCACTTCAATGCCCGGCATATATTTCAATAATTCATCCAGCGAATTGGCCGGAAGATCTTTAATCTGATCATTCCTGATGATCAAAATATTTCGACCGGTTGTGGTAGTTCTCTGTTTCGTTAAAGAGGCAGAGATGGTAACAGGATCGAGGGTGTTTTCCTGACCGAAACCATCAAAAATCAACAGAAAGCACAACGAAATTATGAACACGACATTTTTCATAAGCCTGCAAAAGTAAGAAGATGCTGAAACGAACCGACAAACTTTTCGTCCATTAGCCGCCAAACCTTTCGGCATAAGCCTTTTCCAACATTTCGCGATGATCGGGATGCGCAATCTGAATCAGCGATTTTGCTCTTTGTTTTAAATTTTTCCCGAAGAGATTTACGATTCCATGCTCTGTTACCACCCAATGCACGTGACCCCGGGTTGTAACAACGCCGGCTCCTTCTTTTAAGAACGGAACAATCCTCGAAATGCCCTTATTCGTAACCGATGGCAGCGCAATAATGGGTTTTCCGCCTTCTGAAAGAGAAGCTCCCCTGATAAAATCCATTTGACCGCCGATGCCCGAAAACTGGTAAGTTCCAATGCTATCAGAACATACCTGCCCGGTAAGATCAATTTCTATGGCGCTGTTGATGGCCGTTGCCTTTTCATTCTTTCTGATGACACTGGTATCGTTTACATACGAAATATCCATTACCCTAATTGCGGGATTATCGTTTACGAAATCGTATAGCCTTTTCGTTCCAACCATAAATCCCGTAACCGATCTTCCCACATTTATTGCCTTATATTTATTATTGATAACACCGGATTCAATCAGCGGAATAATGCCGTCTGAAAACATTTCTGTATGAATACCGAGGTCCTTATGTCCGCCAAGATTTTTCAATACCTGATCAGGAATACTTCCGATTCCCATTTGCAGGGTGGCGCGGTCATCAATCAGGGAGGCTACATTTCGTCCGATTTTCACAACCGATTCTCCGGCTCCCTGAGAATAATCAACTTCGGGAAGCGGCGCTTCATGCCAAACCAGCTTATCAATCTTTTTCACGGAAATAAATCCATCTCCAAGCGTTCTCGGCATTTGCGGATTTACCTGGGCTACAACGATCTTAGCGGTATCCACTGCTGCCCGCGCAATGTCTACCGATGTACCGAGCGTACAATATCCGTGCACGTCGGGAGGTGAAACCTGGATGAATGCGACATCAATGGGAAGAATATTTTTTTTAAACAATTGCGGAATCTGGCTTAGAAAAACAGGAATATAATCACCGGCACTGCTGTTTACGACCTTCCTTACACCCGCCGAAACAAAGAGTGAGTTGAAGAAAAAGCTTTTCGTCCATTCCGGTTCGTCGAAGTCAATGTCTCCGAGACTTGTAATGCTTACAAGCTCAACCTTCTCTAATTCTTCATGCCTGTTTTTCAATGCCTTGATCAGATGAACCGGCGTGGCGGCGCTGCCATGTAAAAAAACCCTGTCTCCTGATTTAACAACGCTTACGGCTTCTTCCGCCGATATGTATTTCTCTTCCATTTGCCTTTTGTTCTGGTCTTCCTTTTGATTTAAAAGATGTGAAGTAAACAAATAAAATAAAAATTCTTTATTTAGCAAGACTTATTCCGCAACAATATTCAAAACGCCAAACTGAAAAAATGAAGAAGGCTATTTTTTTTGACCTTGATAATACCATCTACGATGTGCGTTCTGTGGCAGATGAAATGCTTTCGTCTTTATATGCTCTTATCGAGAAAAACGGAGAATATGAAGGAGATTTCGAGGAAATCAAAGATGATATTACTCGAAAACCATTGCAAACGATAGCAAAGGAAAATGGATTTAGTGAAAGGCTTTTCAACGAATGTATCGATCACCTGAAGGATCTTGAATATTTGGGTGAAATGCGTCCTTTTGAAGATTTTGAAACCGTAAAGGAACTTGAAACAGCGAAGTTTCTCGTGACTTCCGGATTTACAAAAATGCAGATGAGTAAAGTAAGAGCAATGAAACTGGATAATCTTTTCAAGGAAATTATTGTGGCGGATTTCCTTTCATCCGATAAATCAAAGAAAGACATCTTCAGTGAAATTATTGGGAAATACAACTATCGTCCATCAGAAATTCTCGTGGTTGGAGACGACCTTCATTCCGAAATTCAGGCAGCAAAGGACCTTGGAGTGGATTACGTTTTGCTGGACAAAAGAGGAATCTACCACGATCTGGAAGATGAAAATAAGATTACCGGCTACGATCAGTTGAAACGCTTTTTGTAGGCCGAAAAAAAATTTGCCAACCTTTTGAAAGTTGGCAAACCTTGCGAAATCAATAAAGCAAGGATCTGCTTTCGCACTTTATTTTTCCCACAAATCATCCGGATAAACACCTTCTTCGACGAGCTGATCGATGCTCGATTGCACTACCGGCGCATCTTCCTTATACGTAACGCCAAACCATTTTGCATCGGTTGGCACAACGCTGATTACGCCTCTTCCACTCTTAATGAAAAAATCGGCCATTTCAGGGATGAGAAATTCCGCCTTCGGATTGTCAATATTTTTATCAAGAAAGGTTTGAAATTCTTCCTCACACATGTCAATATAAGAAGTATCAAAGCAGAAGAAATTCATACTCACTTTTGTGTCTGAAGGTAGAGGAAAGGTTTGTCCATCCTCTTCATATACGATCTGTCCATCCTTCCTGTAAATTTTCAAACGCTCTTTAATGCCCGTTAATTCATTCTTGTCGTTGGTTGAAATAACGCCTCTGCTCACGCTTCCATTTTCGCTCAGCGTGTTTGCAAGCTGGTATCCCAAAACAGCAAAGTGCCGGTTATTGCACTCGGTCTGCAGGAAATCACCGGCTTTTTCGAAAGCGTCGCGACCATAAAAATCATCGGCATTGATGACCGCAAATGGTCCGTTTACTGCGCCTTTGCAGCAAAGCACCGCATGGGCTGTACCCCAGGGTTTCACGCGGTCTTCCGGGATTTTTCGGTCACCGGTAAACGATGTGAGTTTTTGATACACGTAGTCCGTTTCAATTTTTCCCTTCAGTTTCGGCTCAAAAATTTCTTTAAATTCCCGGGCAAAATCCTCTCTGATGATAAAAATCACTTTTTTAAATCCAGCTTTAATTGCATCATAAATCGAATAATCCATAATCGTTTCTCCTGAAGGTCCAAACGATTGTATCTGTTTCATACTGCCATATCTGCTTGCCATTCCTGCTGCAAGAATCACCAGTGTTGAATTCATAGCTTTTAATATTTTTGAATGTAGCGAAACTAAACAATTCAAATAATGTTCCCAACTTCAAATCGAGTCCGATGTTGAAAAATGTTTTGCATTTCGATGAAATAATTACTCACAGCATCACCGATGAAAAGCTTGCATTAAAAAACATCCGGCTCGATGTTTTAAGAGCCGACCGCATTCATGAAGTAGTGAGTGGTAACAAATGGTTTAAGCTTTCTCTTTACCTGAAAGACGCAATGGATAAAGGTTTTAAGACAATCGGCACTTTCGGAGGGGCATATTCCAATCATATCATCGCAACTGCTTTTGCTGCAAACATTTCCGGTTTAAACAGTATCGGACTGATCAGGGGCGAAAGGGCGAAACTGCTTTCGCAGACACTGCTGCATGCAATGGAGGAAAATATGGAACTGCGGTTTTTATCGAGAAGTGATTATAAAAATCCACAAAAATTTATAGATGAGGAACCTCACATCTATTGGATACCTGAAGGCGGCTACGGAATTCCGGGAGCCGAAGGAGCGAAAGAAATGCTGTCGTTTGTCCCCGACTTACCTGCTTACGATTACATTGTTGCAGCCACGGGAACCGGAACGATGTTGGCCGGACTGATCAAAGCAATATCAGATCACCAAAAAGTCATTGGAATAAGTGTGATGAAAGGAAATTTTGAATTAACCCAAAAAGTAAAAGATCTGCTTACACCTGCCGAGCAGCTCAAGAATTTCGAGCTCGTACATGATTTCCATTTTGGTGGATATGCGAAGCATCCGCAGCAATTGCTGGACTTCATTAACGAGCTATGGCGCACACATAATCTTCCCACAGATATTGTTTATACCTCCAAAACTTTGTTTGCGATTTTCAGCCTGATCGATCAGAATTTTTTCAAAGAAGGAACGAAAATACTGATGATCCATAGCGGCGGTTTACAAGGCAATTCTTCTCTTGCACCGCAAACGCTAAGATTTTGCTAACAGTCTCAACTTTATATTTGCAGGAATTTTTAATTGCTGATGAAGAAAAACTTGCTACTATATTTTTTCCTGATTTTTTCCATCGCCTCATTTGCGCAACAAACCGAACTGCCAGATTTCACAGTTGAAGATCTTGGAAACCAAAAAGTGCGGGTGGGGTGGAATAACCAGTTTGGCGAAGACTGTATTCAATTGATTGTACAGGCTTCCACCGATAAATCAAGAGGATTTAAAACCGTATTTTCAACGGAATCACCGCAACTTCCTCAAAACGGCTTCGTCTATTCACCTCCATTTGAGGCCGTTTGGTATTTCAGGATTCAGTATGTGCTGGTGGGTGATGTATTTAATTTTTCACAACCCAAACAGGCGATTCTTATCAGTTCGATCAACAACAGAATTCCGCAACAACAGGTTGATTCATCCCGTATCATCACCATCGTTACAAAAGATTCAGTGCTGACTAAGATTGATTATACAGCCTATCAAAAATTTCAGGATTCCATCGCTGTCAATACCAAGGATACGCTTTTTATTCTTTCACAGGACGAAGTATTGCTTCGCCCCTTCGATCCCTATAACGTGTACGTTCCATCAATCTATGTAGTTACGAATAAAGATGGTTTTGTGGAACTGAAACTTCCTGATGCCGGCAACAAAAATTACAAGGTTGTCTTTTATGATACCAATGGTAAAAAATTGTTTGCCCTGCACAATATCAAGTATACCGATCTTGTGATTGATAAAGCCAACTTCTTACATGCGGGCTGGTTCAGATTTGAGATTTGGGAAGGCGATCGTTTGAAAGAAAGGAACAAAATCTTATTACAGCGCGACTTTTGAGATCGGTTCATTTGCAACTGCCTTCCATTCTACGTCAAAAACCTCTTCAAAATATTTTCTGACTTTCATCTTTACCTCCTCCATTTTCACGGCAGATCCGGTTTCTGAAGCAATGGAGGTAACTTTTTTATTTTGAATTCCACAGGGAATGATGTGGTTGAAATACGAAAGGTCGGTATTCACATTTAAGGCGAACCCATGCATGGTAATCCAACGGCTGCATCGGATTCCCATGGCGCAGATCTTTCTTTCAAATCCTTTTTTATGCGGATCAATCCAAACGCCGGTTTCACCCTTGCTTCGCTCGCCTTTGAGACCATAATCAGCGATCGTTTTTATGATGACTTCCTCCAGACTTCGCAAATACCAGGTAAGATCGGGTTTAAACTGATCAAGGTCGAAGATTGGATATCCCACCAATTGGCCCGGACCATGATAGGTGATATCACCCCCGCGGTTGATCTTGAAATATTCAATGCCCATCCGCTCTCTTATTTCAGGATTCAGTAATACGTGTCCCGCATCACCGTTTTTTCCCAAGGTGTAAACCGGAAAATGTTCTGTGAACAAGAGATAGTTTTCCGGAAACGTTGCCGGATCATCTGCTCTTTTTATTTCAATATTCTCTGCCAACAACTTTTCCTGGTAATCCCAGACTTCCTTGTAATGTTTTAATCCAAGATCGTTAAACTGCACCTTTCTCATAGGGCAAAAATAAAGTCTTCTGCCGGTTTTTCTTGTCATCGGAAATTTTGGAGAACGCTTTCCGTTCGATGCAGTTTCGTTGGAGTTTAACCGAGGAGCGAGAGATAATTTTCCGGATCCGACGGTTCGATAACCACCTGTTTGAAAAAAGGATGTTTTTGCCGGATGTCGTTTTTGATCTTTTCAATGGTTTTGTAAATATCCCTTGTCTGCATCTGTTCACTGAAACTGACCTGCAGAAAAAGAACAACTTCCTCCGGTCCCATTACGGTGGAAAAGGGAATTCCTGCACCTTTCACGCCCGGTTCATTTTCAACAATTTTGACGATATCATTCAGCGTTTTCTTTGAGGCCGTTTCTCCCATTAACAAACTTCTGCTTTCCTTCGCCAGCACAATTGAAACGCCGGTAAGCAATAATCCGATCAAAACCGAAGCGATTCCATCGAAATACGGGTTGTGAAAATAATGGCCGAGAAAAATTCCCAGAAATGCGATGATTAATCCCAAAACATCGGATGCATCTTCAAACAAAACGACAAATCCTGTGGGATCTTTGGTTTTTCTGATCGTTTCCCAAAATGGCTTGTCGCCCCGGGTTTTATTGAACTCTCTCAGTGCAATGATAAAGGAAGTGCCATCGAAAAGAAATGCAAAGGCAAGCACGATATAATTCCATTTCGGATCAACCGACATTTCAGGCTCCTGGAGATGTTTGATCCCTTCGTAAAATGAGATGCCGCCTCCAACCGAAAAGATCAGGATCGATACAATGAACGACCAAAAGTAGAGTTCTCTTCCATATCCGAAAGGGCGGTCTTTATCCGGCGGTTTCTGACTTTTTCTGATTCCCAGCAACAGTAATATCTCATTGCCGGTATCTACTACCGAATGGATGCCCTCGGACAACATTGCGCTGCTTCCGGTAGCTGCGGAAGCTACAAATTTGGTAACCGCGATGGCGAGGTTGGCAAATAAAGCACTGTATATCGCAATTTTTGAGGAGGCCAAGAATGAGAAATTGACATTATGAAATAAGAATTACGAATTAGTAATTGCAAATTCAATTCCTGCTTATTAAATCCTCCCGACCGCTTCAAGTAATTAAAGGATATCGATTTCTTTAGCGCCTGCTGTAATTCGGAGCTTCTTTGGTGATCTCGATGTCATGCGCATGGCTTTCACGCATCCCGGCATTGGTGATTTTTACGAAAACCGCCTGCTGCAGCGCTTCAATATCTTTCGCTCCGCAATATCCCATTCCCGCTCTCAATCCACCTACAAATTGAGCGATCACTTCATTAAGGTTGCCCTTAAAAGCCACTCTTCCTTCAATTCCTTCCGGAACGAGCTTTTTGATATCATCTTCCACATCCTGAAAATAGCGGTCGCTGCTACCCTGCTGCATGGCACCGATACTTCCCATTCCACGATACTCTTTGAACTTGCGGCCTTCATAGATAACAGTTTGGCCGGGGCTTTCCTCCACACCCGCAAAAATGCTTCCCATCATGATAGTATTTGCTCCGGCAGCCAGCGCTTTAACCATATCGCCGGTATAACGGATACCTCCATCGGCGATCATTGGAACGCCAAGTGGTTTCAGTGCTGCAGATGCTTCCATGATCGCTGTCAATTGCGGAACGCCGGCTCCGGCAACGATTCTCGTGGTACAAATAGAACCTGGGCCAATCCCAACCTTTACCGCATCCGCTCCGGCCTCTGCAAGGGCAACGGCACCGGCCGCTGTTCCCACATTTCCGGCAATTACCTGGAGGTCTTTGAAGGATGATTTCAATTTCTTAAGCGCACTGATAACACCCTTCGAATGTCCATGGGCACTGTCCAATACCACAACATCCACTCCTACATTTTGAAGCGCGGCAGCACGGTCATGCAGATCGTTGGTGATTCCCAATGCGGCTCCAACCAATAATCTTCCCATCGGATCCTTTACTGCATTTGGAAAATTGCGGATCTGAAGAATATCACGATAAGTGATCAACCCAATCAAAATACCGTTTTCATCAACCACCGGAAGTTTTTCGATCTTATACTGCTTGAGAATAACTTCAGCCTGTTTCATATCGGTTCCCTGCGGAGCGGTAACAAGATTTTCTTTTGTCATCACCGCATTAACAGCCATATTCTTATCGGTTTGAAACCGCAGATCACGATTGGTTAGGATACCAACAAGTTTTCGGTTTGAATCAACAATTGGAATTCCTCCGATGTGATTTTCTTTCATCAGCCGCAGTGCATCTCCAACTGTTGCTTCATCTGACAGTGTTACCGGGTCCACGATCAGTCCGCTTTCACTTCTTTTTACTTTTCTTACCTGTTCGGCCTGGCGTTCGATCGTCATATTCTTATGCAAGATGCCGATGCCACCTTCCCTCGCAAGGGCGGTAGCGAGCCGGGATTCGGTAACCGTATCCATAGCCGCTGATAAGATCGGAAGATTCAGATTTATAGATCTCGTAAGATTTGTTTGAATATTTACTTCACGCGGTAGTACTTCGCTATAGGAAGGCATCAGTAAAACGTCGTCAAAAGTATATCCTTCTCCAAAAAACCTGGAATGATTTGCGGTGGGGAAATTAGAATTTATAGTTGCCATGTGCAAAGATAGCGTGATGGATCGTATTGAAAAAAAGATTCAATTTATTTTCACAAACGGGCAGGGCAGGTTAATCCTATTTTTCAAGGATGAAACTGCCGATTACCAACGCATCGAAAGGCGAAGTCCAGAAACACTCTATGGCATCCCTTGGTGTGCAAACAATCGGTTCTCCCCTTGTATTAAAAGATGTGTTTACCAATACAGGAACTCCGGTTTTCTTTTTGAACTCTTTGATCAGATTGTAATAAAGAGGATGTTGAAATTCATTGATCGTCTGAATTCTGGCAGTTCCGTCAACATGGCGTACTGCCGGAATCATCGCCGCTTTATCTTCTCTCACCCGGTTCACAAACAACATGAAAGGAGAATTGCCTGCGTTTTCAAACCATTCGTTCGCATCTTCCTGCAAAACAACGGGTGCCACCGGACGAAAATCTTCCCTGTCTTTGATATCGTTTAGCCGTTGTTGCATCTCCGGATGAATCGGCGAGGCAAGGATCGACCTTGCGCCCAACGCTCTCGGGCCGAATTCCATTCTTCCCTGGTACCAGCCGATGATCTTATCTTCTGCAAGTAAAGCCGCCGCCTCTGCGGCAATATTTTGCGACCTCCGATATGGGACTTTCGTCCATTGCAGAAAATCTTCGATCTCCTTATCGGCATATTCAGGTCCCCAATACACATGCTGCATCTCGAAGTTGCGCTTTTTTGATCCCGCTATTGCATCAATCCATAAGGCGGCACCAAGTGCTGTACCCGAATCACCGGAAGCCGGCTGAATCCACACATTCTTAAACGGCCCCTTATCACGGATTTCTGCGTTCAAAACACAATTCAATGCCACGCCACCTGCCAGGCACAAATTTTCTTCTTTGGTTTGATTGTACAGCCATTCTACCAACTGCAAAACCTTTTCCTGCAAAACCTGTTGCAGCGAAAATGCGATATCAAAATGCCGTTCTAAAAAAGGTTCATTGCGTTTTCTTTTCGGACCAAACTTTTCGAACAGATCTGAGGTATCTACCGTGTAATCACCGTTTTCATATATGGTGATCATTTGCCTGAAGGTATCCGAATAAACCGGTTTTCCATAAGAAGCGAGCGCCATCACTTTATACTCGTCTGATGAATGCAGAAAACCAAGATGATCGGTAATCATTTCATACAATAGTCCCAGTGAATGCGGAATATTTACTTCTGCCAGTTTTTCCAGTTCGGTATTTTTTCCATGATAATATGTGGTAGAAACATTTTCACCCCTCCCATCCATCACCATAACCGCTGCGCGTTCAAATGGCGAACAGAAAAATGCGCTCGCCGCATGCGCAATGTGATGATCCACAAAATGCCACCGCATCTTGTTTGCGTCGGCACCTGAAAATCTCTGCTGCAAATGGTGTGGGTATCCCGAGGCCAACTGATTTGGCGCTTTGTGGATGGAGGATAAAAACAGTTTATCATTTTTGTCATAAACAGGAATTCTGCAAATGGATGGATCGAATGAATAGGCGAATTCATCGACCTCATTTAGATGAATATCGGCAATTTTCAAACAATAATCAATGGCATGAAATGGTAATTCATAGGCTGAAAACGGCACCGGTCGCTTGCCATGTTTTATATGGGTAAACCGTTCCTCCTCAGCAGCAGCAATTAATTGTCCGTCTTTTAAAATGCAGGCTGCCGAATCGTGAAATGCAGCATTAATTCCGAGTATGATCATGAATAAATAGTATTTCCTGTTCGTAAATTTTCCTCTCTGTCAATACTGCCGGCGATTTAGCTGCCAGCATTTGCCGTCTTCTTTAGCGATAATCGTACCTTTCCTTTAACTGCAATGATTTTCAAACGCACCTTCCAAAAGATGAAAGCCCGCCAAATTTCCTGCCGCTTGCAATTTTCCGGGTTTTCTACTTTGAGAATTTTTATTTTGAATGCTTTTATCCCTTGCAAAGGTGTTGCCGAATATAATGAAATTGAAATGGTAAAAGGAAATTATCTAAAGATGGATGTTCATAAACAGTGGAACCGGAAAATTTAGAAAATCGTTGTTCAATGAAAACAGAATCCTGAGCCTAAGTAAAAAAATAAAACCATGTATGCTAATGTCTATTGAGGCAATGAACATATTTTATTCGGATAAAAACTATCCTGATACAGTCTTCCTGTACTCAATTCCACGATTCCATTCGAAACTGCCGGGTATCGACGAACCGCAAAAAATAAATTCGTTTTTCTCATTTCTGCTGCTTATTTTGTTTTACCGCTAAGTTTTTGTGTAAAACCGGCCGTATGATTAAAGTATAATGGCTGCTGTTTCCGGATCTAGTTCCTTTAAATTCTTTAAAATCTGCTTTATGAAAATAGTAATATTTACACTAAGTATGCTGGCACTTGCGGCAACATCTTTTTGTCAACCCGGTACACTCGATGAACGCTTTGGCGATAAGGGAATAGTGATGGACGCAAGCCATACCGGTACCGGCAGGGCAGTCGTTATTCAACCGGATAACAAAATTGTGGTTGGAGGGGAAGGAGGCTACAATAATACGATCTATGGATTTTTAATTTACCGCTACCTTCCTGACGGTACTCCCGACACCAGTTTTGGAGATAAAGGCAGCACTTTGATAGATGGAGCTGCGCAGGCTTATCGCTGTGTTTTGCAGGATGACGGGAAAATACTAGTCAGCGGGATGGATTTTGATGATGAAGTAGATATTACGCTTATAAGATTGAACACTGATGGTTCCCTTGATCAGGAATTCGGCGATAATGGAACGACATTTATTGATGTCGGACGGGATGATTATCCTGAAGGATTAACGGTACAACCCGATGGCAAAATCTTATTAT
>JAFAEW010000139.1 GCA_023423835.1 Bacteroidota bacterium
GCTTACGCTCACCTCAATAGCGTTTTACAATAATGTATTGGGTGAATTTGAGAAATACATTACGTCTGTATTCAAATACGATAAGGTATTGCCGATGAATACCGGGGTAGAAGCCGTGGAAACCGCTATCAAACTCGCAAGAAGATGGGCATACCGCGTGAAAAAGATGGAAAAGGGTGCAGCAAAAATCATTGTCTGTCACAACAACTTTCATGGCAGAACGGTTACTGTAATTAGTTTTAGCAGCGATCCCGCGGCCCATGATGATTTTGGTCCTTACACTCCCGGATTTGAAAAAATCCCTTATAACGATACCGTTGCTTTGGAAAAGGCATTACAAGACAAAAACGTAGCGGCATTTCTGGTAGAGCCCATTCAGGGCGAGGCGGGCGTAGTAGTTCCCGATGCCGGATATCTTACAAAAGTAAGAGAACTTTGTACGGCAAATAACGTTTTGTTTATTGCGGATGAAATCCAGACCGGACTGGCAAGAACCGGAAAAATGCTGGCCTGCGATCATGAAAATGTACGGCCCGATATGCTGATCCTCGGCAAAGCCCTGAGTGGCGGAACAATGCCGGTTTCAGCGGTGTTGGCAGACGACGAAATCATGCTTACAATCAGCCCGGGAGAACACGGTTCTACTTTCGGCGGAAACCCGCTTGCATGCACCGTGGCAATGGCATCTCTGAAGGTTTTGATCGATGAAAACCTCGCGGAAAATGCAGAAAGCATGGGTAAACTATGGCGCGAAGAAATGAAAAATATCGGCAGTAAATTTATCAAAACCGTGAGAGGAAAAGGATTGCTGAATGCAATTGAAATTGAACATCCCGATAAAGAAGCTGCCTGGGAGCTTTGTATGGAAATGATGCAAAACGGACTGATTGCAAAGCCGACGCATGGAGATAAGATCCGGTTTTCGCCACCACTGGTGATTACAGAAGATCAGGTAAGAGATTCGGTTTCAATTATTGAGAGATCGTTGCAGATATTAAGATAAAAGATTAATCACAGGTATTGTTCCATCCAATCAAAATGCAAAAGTTGTTCGGGCTTTTGCATTTTTAATCCCATCTCTTGGGATGCTCTGCGGCGAATGTTCAGCTTTTGGAGGCACCGGATTTCTTACCGTGCGAAGCTTCGCCACCCTTTTTTCCCGCAGCACGCGCCTCTTCAGAATTAAATTCATGTGCAGTTCCTTTCTGATGTGCAGCACGACCGCCCTGAGAGGCAATTTCCCGTTGTTTTCCAGGATCCATTGACGCAAATCCACGATGGGAATGGTTGGAGTTCTGATCCTTTTTAGACTGTGACATATGCTTTGATTTATATGTAACTAACTCATCTAATGTGATGCCAAAAGGATTTTTAAGCCGGAAAAAACGGACTGAAGGGAAATAAATAAGGATTTTTGTGAAATTATTTTCTCAAAACACCGACACTAGTTGATATGCAGATGGATCTTTTTCAGCAATTCAGGTACCCGGATCGGCTTTTCTAAAAAATCGTCGCCATCAAATTCTTCCTCGAGATCAGATTCGCGGAGATGGCCGGAGCAAAGGAAAACGGTCGGCGGACTATCAATATCATTTTTGATCTCTCTACATATCTGCCTGCCATCGAAACCATTGTCAAGGGCAATGTCTAATAAAACAAGGTGCGGCTTATATTGCTGTACCTTTTCAATAACTGCATCCCCGGTATCCTGGCTCTCAACCTCAAATCCATTCTTCTTCAAAATGTTTCCGAGAACAAATAGAAAGTCCTTCTCGTCATCAACAATAAGTATTTTAACCATGCTAAATGCTTAAAATGTAAATTCAGTACTTCCGTTTCAGAAATGCGGCGATTTTGCTGCAAAATCGTTTTTAAACTAAATTCCTTCTATGTATGAACAATTATACAAACAGTCAAAGATAATACATTCACTGTGAATGAGTAAAATCTTTCTCAATAACCAAGTTTCAATACCATTGCATCCTTTCCTTTTACTTTCAACGCTGTTCCAAAAGTGTCCTTTTCCCCGTTTAATACATTTTCATAATTCTTGCAACTGCCAATTCCTTCCCGAAAGCGTTCTGTTTGGATCGTTTTTTCCTGATCATTGGTATTCATAATAATCATCACCCTTTCTTTTTCCGCGATTCTAAAGTATACATACACCCCGTCTTCGGGCACGTACTGCAAGAGTTTGCCGGACTGCAACGCGTTGGAACTTAACCTGAATTGCGCCAAAGTTCTGATGTAATTGAACGATTCATTTTCTTCAGCCGTTCTATCCTTTTCGATAAATCTATCAACAGGATCTTCTGCCCATCCGCCCGGAAAATCTCTTCGCACTTCCGCATCTGTCGGGTTTTTGAAATTTTTCATTAAAATTTCCGTGCCATAGTAGATTTGGGGAATCCCCCTTTGAGTGAGCAGCAGCGCCATAGCCATTTTGAACTTCTGATGGTCTTCCTGCAAGACCGAAAAAATGCGATCCTGATCGTGGTTATCCAGAAAGATTTCATTGTGCATCGGATCTTTGTAAAGGAGATCCTGCACTAATACGTTGTATAAGCGCATGATACCTGTCGACCAGCCGAAACCTTCATTTAACCCCGAAATCACTCCGCCCTGCCATTGAAAATCAGTGATTCCCTTCAGGTTGCTTTTCCATTTCGTATCAATATTATTTTCTGAATAATAAGCTTGTTCGGTCACCGATTGCATGGTAGTTTCACCAAAAACCGAGAGAGAAGGATATTCGCTATATAAGGCTTCATTGATGTCATTCAAAAAATCCTTATCGTTGTAAAAATAGGTGTCAATCCGCCATCCGTCAATGCCAAATTCTTCCACTGTCCACAATGCATGTTGAATGAGAAATTTTGCCACAAATTTATTCCGCTGATTCACGTCGGGCAGAAAGGGCGTAAACCAACCATCAACAGTGGTCTTTTCATCAATCGCGGCTGCATGCGGATCAATCAAAGGCTGATCTTTGAAAGAAGTGTTGGTATAGGTTTCCCAGCGGTTGAACCAGTCGGCATCGGGCGGATCGAGATACAAAAAATGCTCCTTGCTGAAATGATTATAAACCGCATCCTGGATTACCTTGATATTTTTTGAATGTGCGGCTTCGATCATTCGCTTATATTCTGCATTCCCTCCAAACCTTTTATCAATCTTATATTGGTCAGTAAAATGATAACCGTGGTAGGAACTCCGCATAGTACCCGACTCGATGGTTTGAGAAGTGTTGTTCTCCACAACGGGAGTGAGCCAGATGGCAGTAATTCCGAGGTCTTTTAAATAGTCGAGATGGTTGGTAACGCCCCTCAGATCGCCGCCATGCCGGAGGAAAGGATTGGCACGGTCGGCAGCCGTATCCCGGAGATCGGAAAATTTATCATTGGTGGGATCGCCGTTGCTGAACCGATCGGGAACAATCAGGTAGATAAAGTCTTTGGACGTAACGCCCCTGGCAAATGAGCCTCCATTACCGCTGCGACGCTCCAAAACCGGGAAATCAATCCTCACAGGTTTTCCGTTTGTATTCGTTTGAATGGTTGCAGTACCGGCTTTAGTGGCGGGCGAAATAGATATATCAACTGCAATGTACTTTTTGTTGGGAAATGAGTGAACCTTCTCCACCTTTATTCCCGGATAATCAATTGAAACCTTGTTCGATAGGGAGTCGGTTGCATGCAAAAGCAACTGGACATTGTTGTGTTTCATATTTGTCCACCAATGGGTGGGATAAACATCAACGTTTTGCGCAAATAACTGTACAAAAAACAATAGAAAAACTACGGTCAGATATCGTTTCATAGTGGTAAAATTATAGGGGAAGCGCCCTTTTAATCTTTATCGTGGATCAGAAAGTTACAAAATGCTGCAATGATCATGGCAACACCTCCAACCACCAACGCATAAATACTTTCATCATGGAAAATATTTTTCACGAAAAACCCAAGTATCGCTGAGGCAATAATTTGTGGAATTACGATAAAGAAGTTGAATACGCCCATATAAAATCCCATTTTTTCTGCAGGAAGAGCACCGGCCAAAATCGAATACGGCATCGTAAGTGTGGATGACCACGCCAGTCCAACCCCAATCATCGGCAACAGAAGAATAAGCGGATCGTGAATGTAGAGCATAGAGACGAGACTGATTCCGCCCACCAGAAGACAAAGAAGATGGGTCATTCTGCGGCTGATTTTCCTGGCGAGCATCGGCAACAAAAATGCGGTAATGGCGGAAACGCCGTTATACACCATAAACATTACACCCACCCAATCTCCGGCATCCTGAAACGCCTGAGATGCAGGGTCCGCAGTTCCATAAGCATTCAGCGCAATTCCCGAAGTGGTGTAAATCCACATCGCAAAAAAGGCTATCCACGTAAAAAACTGAACGATTGCCAGTTGAACCATGGTTGATGGCATCGACAAAATTCCCGAGAAGATTTCCCTGATGGCTCCAAACAGTCCCCGTGTCTGCTGCTTTTGCAGTTTCCACCTTTCAAGATCGGAGGGCGGCTCCTCCCTCGTCGATATTACGGTCCACAATACTGCCAGAAAAAATACCGATCCGCCGATATAGAAAGAATATTTTACAGAATCAGGAATCACGCCGGCCGGGGCCGTATTGCTGATATTTAAAACGTTGGTGAAGAAGTAAGGCAACAGAGACGCAACCACTGCTCCAAGGCCGATGAAAAAGGTTTGCATGGCAAATCCGGTCGTCCGCTGCGATTGGGGTAATTTATCTCCAACAAATGCGCGAAAGGGTTCCATCGAAACATTGATTGAAGCATCCAATACCCAAAGTAAGACTGCGGCCATCCAAAGCGCAGAAGAATTCGGCATGAGGAACAAGGCTGCAGACGCACAAACGGCGCCAAGAAAAAAGAAGATCCTTCTTCTTCCCCAGTAGCGATGCCAGGTGCGGTCGCTCACATAACCGATGATGGGCTGAATTAATAGTCCCGTGAGCGGAGCTGCGATCCAGAGAATGGCAATGTCATCGATTTCAGCTCCAAGGGTTTGAAAGATGCGGCTGACATTTGCATTCTGAAGGGCAAATCCAAATTGAATCCCGAGGAATCCAAAACTCATGTTGAAAATTTCTTTCAACCCGAGCCTGTGAGGTCCGCTGTTGATTGATGTACCCAAGGCGGGCGACGTTTTCAGTAAGGCCATGTATTAAAAATGGTTAGTTTTTTTGCGGATTTTTTTTAGATGATAAAACCGTCTGGCAATACGGCTCCCTTCTTTACCACCACGATGCCATCTTTAACAGTATACAATGAATGGTCGGTATTTTCCAGATGGTTACCGCCATTTATCCGCACATCATTTCCGATGCGGCAATTCTTGTCAATGATCGCATTTTTTATATAGCAGCGATCGCCGATCCCCATTTTCGGAATTCCTTTGCGGTTGTTGCCCTCCATCTGTTCGAGCGTTTCATAAAAATCATTTCCCATAAGATAACTGCTGACGATGGTAGTGCCAAGTCCGATATGCGTCCTGATCCCCAACACACTGTTTTCAATGCGGCTTGCAAAAATGATACAGCCTTCGGCAATCACGGTTTTTTCAAGGGTGGTGCCACTCACTTTTCCCGGAGGCAGCATCCGTGCCCGCGTATAGACGGTTTTTGTATTATCAAACAGGTTAAACTGTGGGATATCCTGTGTAAGCTCGAGGTTTGCCGAAAAGAATGAATAGATATTTCCAATATCCGTCCAATAGCCTTCATACTGATAGCCTACCACCTTATAGCTGTTGATGGCAGATGGAATGATTTCCTTTCCGAAGTCGGTAGCGGAAGCATGTTCTTCCATCAATAACCGGTCGAGTACGGAGCGGTTAAAAATGTAGATTCCCATGGACGCCAGATAGTGTTTTCCCTGCTGACGCATTTCTTCACCGGTGTCGCTGCTCCAGTCTTTCAGTAATTCTCTTGCCGGTTTTTCTATAAAGCTGGTGATATAATGATCGCTGTCGGTTTTAAGTATTCCAAATTCTGTTGCTTCTCGCTCGGCCACGGGAATGGTAGCAATGCTGATATCCGCTCCTTTCTCGCGGTGCTGGTTGATCATTTCCTCAAAATCCATCTGGTACAACTGATCGCCACTCAGAATCAGCACATAATCATAATCATTGTTTTCGATGTGGTGGAGGCTTTGTCGCACCGCGTCGGCCGTGCCCTGGTACCATCCCTGGTTATCGGGTGTTTGTTCGGCAGCGAGAATATCAACAAACCCGGTGGAAAATGCGCTGAAATGGTAGGTGTTTTTGATGTGTTTATTGAGGGATGCACTGTTGAATTGCGTCAGCACAAACATCCTGTTAATGTTCGAATTAATACAGTTGCTGATGGGAATATCTACGAGGCGGTACTTTCCTGCAATGGGTACTGCGGGCTTGGAACGGGCTGCCGTTAAAGGATATAATCTTGATCCTGCTCCTCCTCCTAAAATAACTGAAACAACAGATTGCGATAAAGAAAACATATTCATAGTTTTTACTTATAGTTTAAAATTATGGTATAATCAAACATCATGGCTTTATAAGCTATTATTTTATTCTTATCCTTCATGAGCACTTACATTGGCTCAATGTATTTGTAAAGGATAAACCATATTAATGCCATGATAGCGATCTTACTTTCTGACTGCAAAGGCAGAAGCACTGTGTTACTTCTGAAAATCAAAGAACTGCCTGTTATTTCAGGCTTTCATACAGGTTGAGGTATTGCCGTACTGCATTTTCCCAACTGTTATCGATCTGCATCATTCTTTCCCGCATCCAGTTTAAATGCACTTTGTTATTGTAATAAAGATCCACTGCCCTTGCAATGGCGTGGGTAATATCTCCAACAGTTGCGTGGTTAAACCTTATGCCCCATCCCTGCCAATCGCCCATATCTAAGACCGTATCTTTCAATCCGCCGGTACTTCTTACCGCCGCCACCGTGCCGTAGCGCATCGCATACATCTGGTTTAATCCACACGGTTCTACCCTGCTTGGCATCAGTAACACATCTGCTCCTGCATACATAAGATGACTAAGCCTTTCATTGTATCCGATTACACAGTTATAATTTTTGGAGAAAGAAGCCGTAATCTGATTCAATTGCCATTCCACTCCCGGATCACCGCTTCCCAAAACAAGGAAACTTACCGTGCGATTGAGTGAATACAAACAGGATAAAATGGCATCCGGCAAAATATCCGCGGCCTTTTCTCCCACCAGTCTACCGATATAAATGATCAAGGGCAATTCGGGATTGAGATTGAATTGCCGGCAGAGTTTCAATTTGGAAGCTTCCTTTCCTTCCGTTACGGTATCAACCGAGAAGTGATCTTCAATGTATTTGTCGGTTTCCGGATTCCAGACTTCCGTATCTATACCATTCAGAATGCCGTAACATTTTCCCTTTTCATATTCAAACAATGCCTCGAGACCATTTGAGTTGTGTCGCAACTCTTCAAGATAACTGTCGCTGACTGTTGTTACCTTCCAGGCGGTTTTTATTGCCGATGCCATCGGATTAATTACGTCTCCCCACTCAAGCAGGCCGCGTTTCCAGAGATCCCATGCTGGAATATAAACGCTTTTATCCCAGGTCATCCAGCCCTGGTATTGCGCATTATGAATTGTGAAAACCGTCGGAATACCGGCAAGCTGCTCATAGGCGTAACAATATTTCAGCATAAACGGGATCAGACCTGTGTGATGATCGTGGCAATGGATCACATCGGGCTGATGTTGCCAATGGTTCAACCAATCCATGAAGGCGATTTGAAAGGCGGTAAACCTTTCGGTATCATCATCATATCCATAAATTTTCGGACGATCCATCAGGCCCGGAATTTCAATGAGATAAAGATCGAATCCGAGAGTATTATTGCGATCCTTCAAAACAGTGTAATCAAATCTGCGATTCCCCAGGTTTGCTTGTCCCTTGAAATCAATCATCCATTCCTGTGTATAGAGATAGGGCGTTGTGTACATCGGCATCACCACTTTTGCATAATGTCCCATCTTACTTTGATACTTCGGCAAGGCACCTACTACGTCTCCCAAACCGCCTGCTTTTGCTACCGGATAACATTCTGCACTCAGATGAATAATTTCCATTTCGATAATTTACTTTTGAAAAGACAGATATTTATTATAAAAACTTCAATATAAAACATTTTAAATTTTTATTACTGTAAAATCTAATTTACTTTAGGCGATCTTTTTAGTAACCATACAACAAGCATAATGAGCACGACTATTGGAACAACTTCGGCCAGTCCAAATATACCCGTGAAAACGAATACCGGGGCATTGGCAACCCTGGTGATCGTATTTTTTTTCTGGGGATTTATTGCCGCCAGTAACAGCATCTTTATTCCCTTTTGCCGTACGCATTTCAACCTCACGCAATTTGAATCGCAACTGATCGGATCGGCCTTCTATGGTGCCTATTTCATCGGATCCTTATTGCTGTATTTATTTTCCAGCCTGGCGGGATACGATATCCTTAACAGGATCGGATACAAAAAAGGAATTATCTACGGCTTATTGATTTCCATTGTAGGTGCACTGGCAATCATTCCTTCGGCAAACGCGAATTCCTTTCCACTGATACTCGTATCCTTTTTTATCGTGGCACTCGGATTCTCTTTGCAACAAACGGCAGCGCAGCCATTTGCTATCGTGCTCGGTGATCCCGCAACCGGATCGCACCGTTTGAATTTTGCCGGCGGCGTGAATTCGCTGGGAACTACACTCGGGCCGCTGATCATCAGCTTCTTCTTGTTTGGCCGGGTAGGCGAAGAAAGTGCCGAAGTAAGTGTAACAAATATCAATAAGCTTTACCTCATTGTAGCGGCGGTATTTTTAGCCGTTGCGATTTTCTTTGCATTGTCAAAAAAACTTCCACACGGAAAAAATGATGCGGCCTTTGAAGGTTCTGCCAAGGCTTCGATCTCCCTGATTGGTCTCACCGCCCTGATTGGTGTTGTCATTACAGTCGGACAGTTAACAAGCATTTCGGAGCTTCCTCTCCTGGTTGTCGCAATTGTTGGAATTATCGGAATTCTTTTATACTCAAACGGAAGGGCATTGAAAAATCCCGAAGGATGGGGAGCAATGCGCTATCCGCAATTGATTTATGGAATGATCGGCATCTTTGTTTATGTTGGCGTGGAAGTAACCATCGACAACAATTTCGGAGCGCTGCTGAAAACACCGGGTTATATTACCGATGCCGGAATGCTCGATAGCGAGATATCGAAATATGTTTCACTTTATTGGGGAAGTCTGATGATCGGCCGATGGACAGGCGCCATCAGCGTTTTCAACCTGTCGAAAAGAAACAGGATCATTGCCACGGTAATCGTTCCCTTCATCGCATTCGCCATCATTTTAGCGGTTAACAATATTCACGGAAGTGACGTGAGCGATCTCTATGCTTATGCAGGAGTAATTGCCATTGCTATTCTCGCCTTTTTCTATGGCCAGGAAAAACCGGTAAAGACGCTCCTTACATTAACCTTACTCGGCACCTTATTTATGCTGATCGGTGTGTTTACAAATGGCATCGTTTCGGTTTACGCCTTTATGGCGGGCGGACTTTGTAATTCAATTATGTGGCCTTGTATCTTCTCGCTGGCAGTAGCAGGATTGGGAAAATATACCAGCCAGGGATCGGCATTTTTGATTATGATGATTCTCGGTGGAGCAGTTATTCCACCATTCCAGGGTTCACTCGGCGATATTCCATCCATCGGCATGCACCAGTCTTATCTGGTAGCGGCAGGATGCTTTATTGTATTAGCTTTGCTGACATTGAAGTTGAAACGCGTATTGCAGTCGCAGGGTCTGGATTTTGACAAACAGATCGGAGGTCATTAATGCATTGTTTAGAATCAAACACGATTTGAAAAACCATCAAAATTATTGATTAGAAAATGAGTACATCGCCCTTATTGGAATCTTTGGCAATTGGAATTGATATTGGTGGAACGGGAACGAAATATGGAATTGTTGACCGCATCGGAAACGTGTTGTTCTCGGGAGAAATTTCAACAAAAAAACATTCCGAAATCTCAACCTTTATCGATGAGCTTTATGAATCGCTTCATCCCATAATTGAGCAGGTTGGAGGAATAAGAAGAATAAAAGGAATTGGCGTTGGGGCACCAAACGGAAACTTCTATACAGGTACGGTAGAATACGCGCCAAACCTTCCATGGAAGGGCGTTTTACCCCTGGCGAAAATGGTGCATCAGAAATTCAATCTTCCCGTAGTCCTCACTAATGATGCAAATGCAGCGGCTTTGGGCGAAATGATGTACGGCGCGGCAAAAGGCATGAATGATTTTATAATGATCACCCTCGGCACCGGCGTTGGAAGCGGAATCGTTGCAAACGGTCACTTGATCTATGGACACGACGGATTTGCAGGTGAATTGGGGCATACGATTATTATCCCTGACGGAAGATACCATGAAGGAACAGGAAAATATGGTTCGCTCGAAAGCTATGCTTCTGCCACGGGTGTAACTTTAACGGCCATCGAGATGCTCGAAAACAGCAGCGAAGAAAGCTTGCTGAGAAACGTTCCAAAGGAAGAAATGGATTCAAAAGTTGTATTTGAAGCGGCAATGAAAGGCGATAAACTCGCAAAGGATATCTTCGAATACACGGGTAAAATTCTCGGAATGGCGCTTGCAAATTTTGTGATGTTCTCCAGCCCGGAAGCCATTATCCTGTTTGGAGGACTTACCAAAGCAGGAGATCTTTTACTGAAACCTACCCGGGAAAATATGGAGAAAAATCTCATTCAGGTGTTTGAAAACAAGGTTAAGATCATCGTGAGCCATCTTAAGGAATCTCATGCAGCCATCCTTGGCGCAAGTGCACTGGCCTGGGACCTTAAATAATCGTCACTGATTACCACCGATGAAATAAGGAGCAATTTTGAAAATTTTTTATACATCCACTGATATTCCGTTTGAATATCCATTTACCATTTCCGGAGGGCGTACAAAAGCAAGCCAGCCGGCCCTTATCGTGGCCCTTCAGATGGGGCATATTACGGGTTATGGCGAAGCTTCCGCCATCAGTTATTATAACGTGACCGTTGAAAAAATGGTGGAAAAGCTTGAACAAAAGAAGAAGATGGCTGAAAGGTTTGCGATGACTGATCCAACCCGCTACTGGCATTACCTGCACCACCTGATTCCGGATGATCCCTTTTTAGTGTCGGCGCTCGATATGGCCGGTTGGGATCTCTTTGGAAAATTACACGGACTTCCACTTTACAAATTCTGGAAAACGGACTGGAAAGACATTCCTGAAACCAACTATACAATTGGAATCGATCCGCTTGAAAAGATGTTGGAGAAGATGAAAGCCCACCCGTGGCCGGTTTACAAGATTAAAGTTGGCACTGCAGAAGATGTTTCAATACTCGAATCGCTGCGAAAACAAACCGATGCAATTTTCAGGATCGATGCAAATGCCGGCTGGACGTTGGAAGAAGCGTTAGAAATCCTTCCGAAACTAAAGGATCTTAAAGTAGAACTGGTAGAGCAGCCCTTGCCAAAAGACGATTGGGAGGGAATGAAAATGTTGTTCGAAAAATCGCCGGTTCCTTTAATCGCCGACGAAAGTTGCGTAAGTGAGCACGACGTGATAAAATGTGCAGGACATTTTCACGGCATCAACATTAAACTCACGAAATGCAGCGGCATCACACCGGCACTGAGAATGGTTTCACAGGCAAGAGAGCTTGGTTTGAAAGTGATGATGGGATCAATGAATGAAAATGTCATCGGAAGTGCGGCCATTGCGCAGTTTCTGCCGCAACTCGATTATGTGGATATGGACGGTCCCTTGTTGCAGACCGAAAAAAATGCTGCCGGCCTTGATTTTCAGGATGGAGAGGTCTTCATTTCAAACAGAGCGGGATTGGGCGTGGATGTACTCGTGAGAGACTTTAAATAAAAAATCTCCCGGAAGGAGATTTCAATTCATTCAGCGAAAGCCTGGTCTTAATATTCGTCTTCGTTAAACATAAAATCTTCCTGGCTTGGGAAATCGGGCCAAATGTCTTCTATGCTTTCATAGATCTCCCCTTCATCCTCAAGTTCCTGCAGGTTTTCAACCACCTCAATCGGTGCGCCGCTACGGATGGCGTAATCTATTAATTCATCTTTGGAAGCGGGCCAGGGCGCCTCTTCTAAATAACTTGCCAATTCCAAAGTCCAAAACATATTTTAAAATTTTGCGCAAATGTAAGTGTTACAATCAAATTATCAAACTGCCGGATTTTTATTCGTTTAAAAATTAATTAATTTGTCAGCAAATCCCCTTTATTTGCAGTAATTGAAAAAATGATGAATGCTTAGAGCAATTGGAATTCAAAAACATTATGGGAAGCTCCACGTTTTAAAGGGTGTTGACATTGAGATTCAAAAGGGCGAAATCGTATCCATAATCGGTTCATCAGGGGCAGGTAAAAGTACATTGCTGCATATTCTGGGAACCTTGAGCCTGCCCGATAAAGGAGAACTTTTCATCAATGATGTGGCAGTGCACACTTTAAGCGGAAAGAAGCTCGCCGCCTTCCGCAATGCGCAGATCGGATTTGTTTTTCAGTTTCATCATCTTTTGCCCGAATTCTCCGCCCTCGAAAATGTTTGTATCCCGGGATGGGTAGGTAACAGACGGAAAAAGGAAGTTGAAAAAGAGGCAATTCAGTTACTGGAAATTCTCGGATTGAAAGACCGCCTGCAAAATAAACCGAACGCATTGAGTGGCGGAGAACAACAACGCGTAGCCGTGGCCAGAGCACTCATCAATAAGCCCTCCATTGTTTTTGCCGACGAGCCTACCGGAAACCTTGATAGTAACAATGCGAAAGAATTGCACGATCTGTTTCTGCAACTCCGGCAACAGTTTGAGCAAACCTTCCTGATCGTAACCCACAACGAGGAATTGGCAGGTATGAGCGACCGGATTCTGCATATGAAAGATGGGTTGATTGTAAAATGACGAACCGCCATCATCCGGAAAGGAAAATTAAATATCTACTACTGCAATCATACTTATTTCCACATCCACGCCTTTCGGAAGGCCCTTTACTGCCACCGTTTCTCTGGCAGGATAATCGCCCCTGAAGTAGCTTCCATAAACACTATTTACCTCATTAAATATGGCCATATCGGTCAAAAAAATGGTCGTTTTTACTGCGTGATCAAAGGTGAGATTGGCTTCGGATAAGATAGCGGCGATATTTTTCATGCATTGATGAGTGGCATCACTTATATTTCCCGTTACCATATTTCCCGCTGCATCCATGGGAATTTGTCCGCTTATAAACAAAAGTCCTCCTGCTTTTACACTTTGATTGTAGGGTCCTATTGGTGCCGGCGCCTCGCTGGTATTGATCACTTGTTTTGACATACTATATCTTTTTATTTGCAATTTGACATTTTTCCTTCAATTAGCTTCACCTATTTTTGTGATAATTGGAAGGTATGAAAATTATAATAAAGGCTACCGATGCTCAAAAGCAGGAATTACAGGAGCAGAATTTCGTAAGACCGGAGATTGAATTTGTGAATGATTTTCGAAACCTCGAAGCGGATTTCTACTTTGATCTTTCCTTCGATGAAAAAAATCCCAACTTTGAGATAAACAGCAATCCCGTTTTTGTGAATGCCGTTTCTACTACATTGAAAGATCTTCCTGAGAATTACATCCGTCTGAATGCCTGGAACGGATTTTTGAAACGAAGGGAATGGGAAATTGCAGCCAGGAAAAATCATTATGCGGCGGTAACCGAATGCATGGAATTTCTCGGACTGCAGTTTCAATTTTGCCCCGACATTCCCGGCCTGATTGCCGCCCGTGTCATTGCCACCATCATCAATGAGGCTTATTACACTTTAAACGAAAATATCAGCACAAAAGAAGCTATTGATACGGCTATGAAGCTTGGAACGAATTATCCGTACGGCCCGTTTGAATGGGCAAACAAAATAGGATTGGCAAAGGTTGAACTTTTGCTTCAATCCATGTTGAAGGAAGATCAGCGATATGAGATTTCAGAATTATTAATACAGGAAGCAAAAGAACGTTAGATTTTGGCGCTAATTTTAAACATCGATACAGCCACCGAAACGGCACAGATTGGAATCAGTGAAAACGGAAACGTACTCGCATTCGAATCAAACGAAGACCAGATGACCCACGGCGCCTTCGTGCAGCCGGCCATCGAACGGATACTCCGTGCATCATCAATGACCTTATCCGCAATTGACGTTGTGGCGGTTTCGGCCGGTCCGGGAAGCTATACCGGACTTCGCGTGGGGATGGCTTCCGCAAAAGGTATTTGCTTTGCGTTGCAAAAACCGTTGATCCTTATAAATACCCTCGATATTCTCTCCACCGCCTCTAAAAGACAGTCGCCTGACCAATCCGCAGATGTTTTCTTCTGCCCAATGATCGATGCCCGCCGCATGGAGGTTTACACTGCCCTTTACGACCGGAACCTCAGTTCCGTACTCGCTCCTGTAGCTATGATTCTCGATGAAACAAGTTTCTCAGCTTACCTATCCTCCCATAAAATAATCTTTTCAGGAAGCGGAAGTGCTAAATTTTTCAAAATTTTACACCATCCGAATGCGATCTTCAATCCTGTAACCCACGCCCCGGCCGACCTGGCATCGCTTTCTTCAAGGTTTTATCACGAAAAAAGGTTCGCAGACCTCGCCTATTCCCAACCTTTTTATCTGAAAGAGTTTTATACGCCAAAATCGTGATTTTATATCCGAAAAATTTATTATAATTTTACATATATGAAAACCTATTTTGGTATTTACCATATATAAAACACCTTACAAATGTCAACAAATATGCAAGTAGCTGTTATTAACAATCCGGAGACGAATGAAAACATACGGATAGATTTCGTACACATGAAAAAGGCCAGCCTGATCCTCAGGGCATTGAACCACAAACTAAGACAGCAAATTCTTAAATTGCTGGACGAACACAAGAGGATGACGGTAACAGAAATTTACGTTGATCAAAGACTTGAACAATCCGTAACCAGTCAGCACCTCGCCATTTTAAGAAGGGCAGGATTGGTGAATGCCAACCGCGACGGAAAGTTTATCTATTATTCCATTAATTACGACCGGGTGAAAGAAGTAAACGACTTCGTGGAAGATCTTGTAAAATAGCTTACGGACCTCTCAGCTTTAATATTACTTCTTACCGTTCGATACATAAATTTGCACAAATAAAAATTATGTTTGTTCATCAAATCTATACCGCTTGTTTAAGTGAAGCCAGCTATTATGTGGAAAGTGAGGGCGAGGCAGCGATAATTGATCCTATCAGAGACATTGACGGCTATCTGAAACTCGCAAGTGAAAGAAATGCCAGCATAAAATATATATTCGAAACGCATTTCCACGCCGATTTTGTAAGTGGCCATCTAGATCTTGCGAAGGCTACAGGCGCGCCGATTATTTACGGCCCCGAAACGAAGGCCGGCCTTCCCGTTAAGTTGGCAGCACACGGCGAACAATTTAAACTGGGAAATGTTACCATTGAAGTATTGCACACGCCCGGGCATACACTGGAAAGCAGTTGTTATCTGTTGAAGGATGAAAATGGAAAGGATTATGCCCTGTTTACGGGCGACACTTTATTTGTAGGTGACGTAGGCCGACCTGATCTCGCACAGAAAGAAAATGAAATTACAATGGAAGATCTTGCAGGAATGCTTTTTGACAGCCTGCAAACTAAGATCGTTCCTTTGGCTGATGACGTGATCGTTTATCCTGCACATGGACCGGGAAGTTCGTGCGGCAAAAATCTTGGTCCTTCCACCTACAGCACCATCGGGGATGAAAAGCGGACAAACTACGCGCTGCTTGCTCCCACAAAAGAAGCTTTCATAACGCAGGTAACATCGGGCCTCGAAAAGCCGCCCGGGTATTTTCCTGTGAATGCAAAGATCAATAAAGAAGGATATGACAACCTGGACGATCTGCTGCAGAAGGGATTAAATGCGATGACGGTGCCCATGTTTAAAGACCGGATGCAGGATGATAACGTTATCCTGATTGATACGCGACCGGCCGAAATCTTCACCGAAGCCTTTGTTCCCGGCAGTGTTTCCATTGGACTGGAAGGAAAATTTGCCGAATGGGCAGGAATGCTGATCCCGTATGATAGAGAAATTTTACTGATAGCTGCGCCCGGCAAGGAAAAAGAATCGCTTATCAGGCTGGCGAGAGTGGGGTTCAAAAACTTCGCAGGCTATCTTGATGGTGGTATCGAACAGTGGAAGCTGGCGGGAGAACCGGTTGATATGATTATTGATGTTATGGCAGATGAATTGGCGATGGACATTCCCTTTGATGAAAACCTTCTGGTCATGGATGTAAGAAAAGAATCAGAATATGCGGATGGTCATGTGAAAGGCGCGGTAAATGTTCCGCTTCATACCTTAACAGATCCTGCAAGCATGTCGCCGATCGAAGACAATGACAATATGTATATTCATTGTCAGGGCGGATACAGAAGCGTAATTGCCTGTTCGCTGTTGAAGAGACAAGGGTTTCACAACCTAAGAAATGTTAAGGGAGGATGGAACGCTATTAAAGACGAAGAAAAAATTGAACAGGAAAAAGGCGAAGCGCTGAAATAGAATGGACTACTATAAAAGTATCGTGAAAATGGTTGAATATTTCTTCAACCATTTTTTTTGGCACGATATATTTTAAGCTATTGGGTAATATTTATTCCTTTTTCCGGTCCCAACCAGCGTG
>JAFAEW010000061.1 GCA_023423835.1 Bacteroidota bacterium
GACCAGGTTGTAGAGGCTTGTCCCTTTTTTTACTTCAAAGCGGCCATCCTTTATCCGTTCCCACACATTCGCTTTACCGGCCAGAAAATCGAAAACTCCTGCATAGCGAATTATTTTTCCCGTGTCAATCTGTTGCCTGATCTCTTCTCTTGCCGTGTGGCGATCGCGTACATACAAATATTTTTCTTCTGATGAAAACCTTGTTGCCGGGAGAAATAAAACTACCGCGGTTGCAATGCCAATGATAATCAGAAGAATGACAAGGATGGAGAAGGTTTTCTTCATATTTAAAAATAGCAAAAAAACAACTTTAATCTTTTTAATGCGAAAAAATTAGCAAATAGCATCTTTGGAAATCCGGCGTTCAGACAGAAAAGGTTTGAAAACAAAAAACCCTGCATTTGCATGCGGGGCCTTTATTATTCATCTTAAAATATTTATTTTCCGCTATCAGCCTGCGGAAGTGTAATTGTATTAGATGGCTGAGTGGTGTTTGGAGCAGGAGCAGGAATTGTATTGCTTCCACTCGTGTTCAAGTTCTTCAACACATCAGATCCTGGCGTTTGGGTGGTTGAACCAAAGAAAAGAACTGAAATAATCGATAAAAAACAGATTAGTCCGGCCAGGATCCACGTGCCTTTTTCCAACACGTTGTTGGTTTGCTGCACACCCATCATCTGATTTCCCACACCACCAAACGTTCCGGCAAGACCTCCTCCTTTAGGATTTTGAATCAGGATGATGATACACAATAAAATACTTATTATAACAATAAGAATTAGGAATACGACTGTCATTTGAGTTCTTTTATTTTGGCTGCAAAGTAAGCAGATTTCGACGGATTCAAAAAACTTAATTTTTCATAAAGCTGAATAGCCTTTTGGTTTTTTCCCTGTTTTACCAAAACTTCGGCCATTGTTTCGGTTACCACTTCCTGAGTATGATTGCTTGACTGCGCAATCGACTCGATGATTCTTTCTGTTTGCGGATCGGTTCCCAGATCTGTCGGGTTTGGATTTTTAGTTTTCAACAGGCTCAGCCATTCCGTAAATTTTTTAACCTTTCCCTCAAGGTGATCGGTGGTAACACCGCTGAGCTTTATTCCCTGTGAAGCAAAAAAATCGATGGTGAAAAACGGACTGGCAACCGGATCTTTGCCCGTTGGATCAACCGGCGCCTTAAAGGTATTCAGCTGCTCTTCCAGCAGCCGGCTCAGGTTTTCCTTTTCCTGAGCAAGGATATCAGGAGAAATACGCTCATCATCCTGCTTTTCCTCCCATTGTTTTTCTCCCACAAAAACCTCCGGTTCGGCCTTAATTTCCATCGCTTCGTCCGGCTCTTCCGGAACCGAATCCTCCAGTTCAACTTCTGTAGTTTCAGTAATCGCCGATGTTGTTTCCGGAACTACCGGTTCGGCGGATGTAACAGTCGTTTCGGCGGATAAACCCGGCAGGATCTGATGATCGTTTTCGAGCAACCATGACAACCAAAGGCTGTTGTTGAAATAGAGAGCGGCTTTCTGTTTCGAACTTTCATCCTCATACTTCCATGCCTTCAGTAAATGGCCGGTCGCAAAATAGGGAAACCGGGAAACAAGTTCATCCGGTGTTTGCGAAATGCCGTTTTCTTGCAGCCATTGATTCAGGCTGTCGTTTTGATCGTTCATGTGGTGAAAATAACAATTCTCTTACCAGTTAGAAAATATCCGGTTGAAAATTTCGTCGGTCATATTTTTAATGATATCGTCAAGCAGTCTTCCTTCTGCCTGCGACAGTGTTAATCCCGCAGAAAAATCAAAATCACGGCTGATATCATAAGGCGTTTTTTTATTATCGAGCGTATTCAGCAGATCGATGTGAACGCCCACTGTAAGGCGGTTGGTGGCTGCCTGTTCATTGCTTATTCCGGCCGTGGTGACGGCATAGGTGCTGATATATCCGCTGATGATGTAATTGGCATCGTCGCTCGTGATACTTGTCAACCTCGTTCGATTAGCAATCTTTTGTTGCAGCTGATCCGTCAGTCTCGCACTCAACTGCGGATTTTTGTAGCTTGCCCGGTTTTCAATAAAATTTACTTTGAATGTTTTTATTTCAGGAGGAATTGAAACGTCTCTGAAAGTATAAACACCGCAGGAAACAAGGAAGCAGCAGGAGAGAAGCAGCCAGCCATTCTTCCATAACCATCCACAAAAATTAGTCATTGATGTCATATTCTTTCAGCTTTCTGTATAAAGTTCGTTCGCTGATGCCGAGATCAAGGGCAGCATCCCTTCTTTTATTCTTATGTTTTTTCAGTGCCTTCTGGATCAACTCTTTTTCTTTATCCATAATGTTCAGCGATTCCTCCACTTCTTCATGTTGTTGAAACGATTCATCATTCTTCAGGATCACCGGTTTTGTCTGATTTGGTGTGTGGTAGGAGGGTGGTAAAATGGCAGGCGTAATCTGTCCCGCTTCGGTTTTATGATCGTTGAGCAAAGATTCTTTCGTAAATTCTTCTGCATGCCCGGCAAGGGAAGGATTTTGCAATATTTCCAAAAACATTTTTTTCAATTCGGTTACATCCTTTTTCATATCGAAAAAAAGCTTGTACAGAATTTCGCGTTCATTGGCAAACTCTCCCTGTGTGGCCTGTTGCGCTGCCAAAACCGGAAGTTTGTAGAAATTTTTTTCCGGTAAAAACCTTCGCAACTGCGCGGCGGAAATGAGCGGATCTTTACTCAACACAGAAATTTGTTCCGCAATATTTTTAAGTTCTCTCACATTCCCCGGCCAGGGATAATTGATGAGCAATTCTCTTGCTTCATCTTCTAATTGCACCGGTGCCGTGCGATATCTTTCCGCAAAATCGACAGCGAATTTTCTAAAAAGCAATAAAATATCATCTTTTCTGTCGCGAAGCGATGGAACTCTTATTGGAACGGTACTTAAACGGTAATAAAGATCTTCCCTGAATTTGCCCTTTTGAGTAGATTCAAACAGGTCTTTATTGGTAGCTGCAATTACTCTGACGTCTGTTTTCTGCACTTTTGAAGATCCTACCCTGATGAATTCACCGGTTTCCAAAACCCTCAGCAGGCGGGCTTGCGTTCCCAGCGGCATTTCTGCTATCTCATCCAGGAAAATAGTTCCCCCATTTACTGTTTCAAAATAGCCTTTGCGGCTTTCCACAGCACCGGTAAATGAACCCTTCTCATGGCCGAACAGCTCTGAATCTATTGTTCCTTCCGGAATTGCGCCACAGTTTACCGCAATAAACGGATTGTGTTTTCTTCCGGAAAGTGAATGGATGATGTTTGAAAAAACTTCCTTTCCCACTCCGCTTTCTCCCACAATCAATACGGTTAGGTCCGTTGCCGCAACCTGAACGGCCACGTCGAGTGCGTGATTTAAGCCGGGTGAGTTTCCGATAATTCCAAACCTGTTTTTTATCGCTTGTAATTCCATGCTTCTGATAATTTATCCGGGGTGAAGCGCTATTCGCTTTCCCTGTCTTAATTGCTAACCAATTCTCCCAAAAGTGTGGCCTGTGTGCAGCCCGTTACCCTTACCCAGACATAGTCGCCTTTTTGATATACCGGCATTCCCTTAGGAAAAACAATTACCTTGTTTTGCGTATTTCTACCCATCCAGTCGTTTTCATTGCGTTTACTTTCGCCTTCTATCAATACCCTGAATCTTTTATTAACGTCTCTTCTGTTGCTTTCCAGTGACAAGCGGTTTTGCAGCTCAACGATTTCCTGCAATCTTCTTTTCTTGGTTTCCAGCGGCACATCATCTGTATAACGCCTTGCTGCCAACGTTCCCGGCCGTTCGCTATAGTAAAACATATAGCTCATATCGTAGGCGCTTTCTTCCATTACCTGCAGCGTTTCAAGATGATCTTCTTCCGTTTCGGTACAAAAGCCGGAAATGACGTCTGAACTGATACCGCAATCGGGAATTATTTGACGTATTTGTCGCACCTTCGCCATATACCATTCGCGTGTATAGGTGCGGTTCATCAGTTGAAGGATTCTTGAACTTCCGCTTTGAACAGGAAGGTGGATGTATTTGCAGATATTTTCGTACTTCGCCATCGTTCTCAGCACATCCTCTGTAATATCCTTCGGATGTGAGGTGCTGAACCGAACCCTTAAATCAGGACTTAAAAGCGCAACAGCTTCCAAAAGCGCAGCAAAGGTGATAGTCTTTCCCGTAGTTTCATCGAGCCAGTAATAGCTGTCAACATTCTGTCCGAGAAGGGTCACTTCCTTAAAACCCTGATCACGTAAGGCTTTTGCTTCCGCCAGGATAGAATACATATCGCGGCTTCTTTCCCTTCCCCTTGTAAAAGGAACCACACAAAAACTGCACATATTGTTGCATCCTCTCATGATGGAAATGAAGGCCGTAACACCATTACTGTTTAATCTTACTGGAGAAATATTTGCGTAGGTTTCATCGCGGCTCAACAACACGTTCACGGAACGCTGACCCGTTTCTGCTTCTGAAATCAATACAGGTAAACTGCGATAAGCATCCGGACCCACCACAATGTCAACCAGCTTTTCTTCCTCGAGAAACTTTGTCTTCAACCGTTCGGCCATACATCCTAAAACGCCAATCAACATGCCTGGCCGGGATTGCTTTACCTTTCGGAATTCGGTTAGTCTTTTTCTGACGGTCAGTTCTGCTTTTTCGCGAATGGAGCAGGTATTGATAAAGATAAGATCAGCATCTTCAAAATTTCGGGTTGCGCCATATCCTTCCTCATGCAGGATGGAGGCAACAATCTCACTGTCACTAAAATTCATCTGGCACCCGTAACTCTCTATATAAAATCTTTTTTTTGACTCAGTTTCCGGTGCTGTAGCATAAAAGGCTTCTCCCTGCCTGGATTCATCGTGTACTTTTTTTGCTACTTCAAAGATTTCCATGAACGACTGTTTAGAAATGATATAAAATCCGGCGATCAGGCCGTTGCGCAACTTAAACCTTGCTTAGCCGGCAAAAATAATTAAAAAGATGGTTGTATGTCTGTTTGACAGTTTATTAACAGTTAATGTATCTTACATTTTTATTTTTGTTTTTTGATTGAATGGGATCGAAAGAAGCTTTTTAGCAGCAATGATCTGCCCCGGCTATCGATGCTGCAGTTGAAAGTTTTGGACCGGGTGTTAAAAGATGATATAACCGTTTTATGAGAATAACTATCTTTTTGTTTTTAATTGCCTTTGGAACAACTGTTTGTGCACAGGAAATGCCGGTAAAAGTCGTTCCCAATGAAATTTTCCGTAATGTAAAGAAAGATCCTGCCGACACAGCAAGCTGGAGTTGGAAAAGAGGCGGTATTGTGAACGTGAATTTCTCACAGGGCACTTTATCCAACTGGGCGGCCGGAGGCGATAATTTTTCAATGTCGATCAACAGCTACGTCAACTACCGTGTGTTTAATAAAGGCCCGAAACATAATTGGGATAACAGCCTTGATTTCAATTTCGGACTGATACAATCAAGCAGTCTCGGCAGCCGGAAAAATGATGATCGTCTGGATATTTTATCGAAATATGGTATCCGGATCGATAGCAGCAACAAATTTTTCGTTTCCGGACTCTTTAATCTTCGTACACAGTTTTTCGATGGATACACTTATAGCGGAACCAACGCCACCTTCAGTTCAACCTTTCTTTCTCCGGCCTACGTTTTACTGTCGCTCGGGGTTGATTATCGTCCGAAAGATAACGTATCCTTTTTCCTGTCTCCCCTCACAATGCGCAATACGTTTGTAATGAACAAATACCTGAACGCGAAAGGCGTTTATGGCGTACCACCCGGAGAAAATCATGTAACACAAATCGGTGCCTTTGGTTCCATCACCTTCGCCAAACAGCTGTTTAAGAATGTGCTGTATAAGGGAAAACTCGATTTGTTTACCGATTACGGTCACAATCCGGAAAATGTAGACATGTATTTCACCAACTTTTTCAACTTCAAGATAAACAGGTTTTTATCGGCCACCTACAGTCTCGATATGATTTACGATGACGATGTGAAGCTGTTCGGAAAAGACCAAAATAGTCCCGCTCTTCAACTGAAAAGTCTTATTGGCATTGGTTTCTCAATGCCCTTTTCTACCGTGGTGGTTGATTGATTACACAACCGGCTGTTTCGATATTTTATTTCGAAGCCAGCTGTCTTTTACGGGAATCATCCATTTGGTCAGGAGTTCCGATTTGTTCTCAACTGTATTATTGAAATAAAGGGTATCAGCGGTGATGAAATTATTGTGGTAAGCATAAACAAACTGGCTCAATGGCAGCAACTGAATCTGCTCTTTCACCACAAAAGCCAGTGTTTGCCTGTGAAACAGGTTTACGCCCAGTTCCCGTTGTATATCCTTTATGGCATCAAAGGCGCTGTCTGTACTACAACCGCCAACGGTGGTCTGCGATTCGTCGGCCATTAAGATGATAAATCTGCCAAACAGCAGGTTTGCATATCCTTTCACTTTAGCTCCATGACTGTGCCAGTTGGAAACAAAATCGTTCAGCATGGTTTCGATCCTGAGGGATTCGGCAATGGTAAACAGCCGGCTGCTCTGGTAGATCCAAACTTTCGAGCGTTCATCAAAATCTTCCGGAATATATTGTTGATAGTTAAAATTCATCCTGCAAAATTAGCTAAAATTAGATCACGAGAGGCTTGCGGCGATCAGTTCGGCAAGATCGAGCACCTGCACTTCTGATTCTTTTTCGCGGTTTTTAACACCGTCGGTCAGCATGGTATTGCAATATGGACAGGCTGAAGCAATGACATTGGGAGACAGCGAAAGGGCTTCATCGGTTCTTTCAATATTGATCCGCTTGTTGCCCGGTTCTTCTTCTTTCCACATCTGAGAACCGCCGGCTCCGCAACACAGTCCCTTGCTTCCGCATCTTTTCATCTCGACCAATTCAGCATCCAATGCTTCCAGAACTTTCCGCGGCGCTTCGTATATATTATTTGCTCTTCCCAGATAACAACTGTCGTGATAGGTAATTTTCTTTCCCTTGAAAGTCCCGCTTTCCTTTAATTTAATCCTGCCCTCATCAATGAGTTGCTGTAAGAATACTGAATGATGAATGACTTCATAATTTCCACCCAGTGCCGGATACTCATTTTTCAAAATGTTGAAGCAATGCGGGCAGGCAGTCACGATCTTTTTTATATTGTATCCGTTTAAGATCTGAATGTTGTTATAGGCCATCATCTGAAACAAAAATTCATTTCCCGCCCTTCTTGCAGGATCGCCCGTGCAGGCTTCTTCTTTTCCGAGTATGGCGAAATTTATGTTCAAATGGGTAAGAATCGTTGCAAAAGCCTTGGTAATACGTTGTGCACGCTGATCAAAACTGCCGGCACATCCCACCCAAAATAATATATCCGGATTTTCTCCATTCATGGCCATTTCAGCCATTGTGGGTATTTTCATTCGTTTTTGATTTGGTCAAAAGTAATGAATGTTCGTGTTCGTCGGAAAATTACCCGTTTACAGTATTAAGAATTTTACCCGGAATAGAGTCAATTAGTTTTCGGGTGTAACTGCTGGATGGATGGAGATAAATGTCTTCGGCCTTTCCTGTTTCTTCTATCTTTCCCTTGTTCATTACCATAATCCGGTCACTGATATATCGTATTACAGAAAGGTCGTGCGAAATAAATAAGGCGGTAAACTGAAATTCCTTCTTCAGATCATTCAATAGGTTCAACACCTGCGCCTGCACGCTCACATCAAGGGCCGACACACTTTCATCACAAACTACAAACGAAGGCTTTAGTGCAAGTGCTCTTGCAATAACGATTCGTTGGCGTTGTCCACCAGAAAACTCGTGCGGATAGCGGCTATAGAAAGAGGCAGATAATCCAACCTTTTCCAGCAATGCGATGACCGTTTCTCTCCTTTGTTTTTCGCTGAAACCGGGCCGATGAACTTTCAGCGGTTCCGCAATTGCCTCCCCGATTTTTTGCAAGGGATCAAGAGAAGAATAAGGATCCTGAAAGATGATTTGCATGTCTGTTCGCAGTGCAGCCAATTCATTTTTCGAAAGGCGGGTCAGATCCCTGTTTCTGAAAGATATTTTTCCCGACTTAAGAGGGATCAATTGCAGGAGCGCACGACCCAGACTGGTTTTTCCACAACCCGATTCTCCTACAAGTCCCAGTGTTTCGCCTTCAAAAATTTCAAACGACACATCGTCAACCGCCTTGTTGAAATGAACGGCCTTTCCCGTGAGGTTTCTTTTAGAGGGAAACCAGACACTTGCATTTTGGACCCTCAGCAGCGGATCAAAAACTTTGTTTACTTCCGAATTTGTTATCACCTTCTTCACCTGCGGAGCGGTTTGGGGTTCCAGGAAATCGCTGATTACCGGAAGTCGTTCTCCCCTGCGGTATAAGGCAGGCCGGCAGCGCAATAAAGCCTTGGTATAAGCGGCTTCCGGATGAAAAAGGACCTGCTTTGCCGCTCCCTTTTCTACCACCTTTCCTTTGTACATCACTACCACTTCATCTGCGATTTCGCTAACCACGCCCATGTCGTGGGTAATAAAAATGACAGACATCCCGTATTGCTGCTGCAGTTCCTTCAACATCAGCAGAATACTCTTTTGAACTGTTACGTCGAGTGCGGTTGTCGGTTCATCGCAGATCAACAGTTGGGGACGGCAGATCATGGCCATTGCAATCATCACTCTTTGTTTTTGACCACCGCTTATCTGATGCGGATATTTGTGATACAGTTCGGATGGAGCGGGCAATTGCACCTGCTGAAACATTGCAATTGCTTTTTCGCGGGCTGCTTTTCCCATTATTCCGAAATGTGTGGAAAGTGACTCAGCCACCTGCGATCCAAGGGTCTTGACCGGATTTAACGCCGTCATTGGTTCCTGGAAGATCATGGAAATTGCATTTCCCCTCAATGCGTTTAATTCCGCCTGAGAACAGCTAAGCAGATTGATGGTCTTTTCGTTGTAGTGAAACAAAATTCTGCCGCCGGTGCTGGTAAGCGGTGGCTGTGGAAGTAACCGAAGGATCGACAATGAGGTTACCGATTTGCCCGAGCCCGATTCGCCCACGATGATGAGGGTTTTTCCTTTTTTTACGTCAAACGAAATATGATCAACGGCTGCAAAATCGCCTGCATCTGTGCGAAAGGCGACGGAAAGATCCTCTATGGATAATAACGGTTCGCTCATATTTAAAATCTCAGATGCCGTACCGTAAGGCCGTTGTTCATCAGTTGTTTCAGGGAATCAATCCCGATTTTGAGGTGCCTTTCCACGTAAAGTTTGGTGATCTTCCGGTCACTTTTCTGAGTTTTCACCCCTTCGGGAATCATCGGCTGATCGCTGATCAGCAATAGGGCACCGGTTGGGATTTTGTTGTAGAATCCAACAGTAAAAATTGTGGCAGTTTCCATATCGATACCATAGGCCCGGACTTCGGCCAGATAAGATTTGAATTGATCATCGTGTTCCCAGATCCGGCGGTTGGTTGTATACACTGTTCCTGTCCAGTAGTCGACTTTATAATCTCTAATAG
>JAFAEW010000096.1 GCA_023423835.1 Bacteroidota bacterium
GTATTACACCATAACGATAATACGAATGACTTTATTAAAGTAAATCATACTTACAACGAACAACAGATCGAATGGTTTAAAGCAGGTGGTGCATTAAACATTATCCGGCAAAAATTTGCCAACCACAGTTCAGATCTGGCAGCACAGTAAATTCGTGTGTCGCACTAATTTTTTAGTATGGGGACGAGCATTCGTCCCCATACTTTTTCTAACAAAATTGCCGATATTTATCGCATGAAAAAATCGATCTGTTTTTTACCGCTATTGCTGCTTTTTTTTGTTTTGCAGGCGCAGGATACTAAGAAAAATGAACGCTTTAATATCATTGCATACTATGCCGGAGACGCTGCGTCGGTGGACAACTATCCTATGGAAAAACTGACGCACATTATTTATAGTTTTTGTCATTTAAAAGGGAATAAATTAAACATTGATAATGCCGGTGATACGGCTACCATATTAAAATTAACGGGTCTGAAAAAGCGGCTGCCTGAGCTGAAAGTATTGTTATCGCTCGGAGGTTGGGGCGGATGCAAAACCTGTTCTCCCGTATTTTCGAAACAGGAAAACAGGAAGGAATTTGCCGCATCGGTGAAGAAACTCTGTGAAGATTTTAATGCCGATGGTATCGATCTCGATTGGGAATATCCGGCAATTCCCGGCCCTCCCGGACATCCCTACAAACCGGAAGACAGAGAAAATTTCACTGCTTTGATAAAAACTCTGAGGAATACCCTCGGAACTAAATACGAGATTAGTTTCGCGGCTGGCGGATTTACAACGTTTCTTCAGGAATCGGTAGAATGGAATAAAGTGATGCCACTGATTGACCGGGTGAATCTTATGACCTACGACCTTGTTCACGGATACAGTACCGTTACCGGACATCAGACGCCGCTCTACTCAACGCCCGAGCAAACGGAATCAGCGGATCATGCAGTAAAATACCTTGATTCTATTGGCGTTCCGAAAAACAAAATGGTCATCGGTGCTGCTTTCTATGCGCGGATCTTTAAAGTGGATACCAATTTTAATAACGGGCTTTACCAAACGGGAAAGTTTTATAAAGGCGTTTCCTATAAAGGTTTTGACAGAGCGCAATTGGAGCAGGAAGGTTACACCTACTATTGGGACAGAGTTGCAAAGGCGCCTTTTATGTATAACCCCAATACTTTGCTGTTTTATACTTATGATGATGAAAAATCACTGCGGGAAAAAACGAAATATGCGCTGGAAAATGGCTTAAATGGCATCATGTTCTGGCAACTGACTGACGATAACGATAACCACGATCTGCTGAATGCGATCTATAAAACGGTGGAAAAATAATGTCAGCGGCTATTTAATTCCAAACGCATAAATGGTGGTGGAGGAAAATTCATTTCCGGGAATTAATACCGTTGAAGGAAAAGAAGGTTCGTTTGGCGAATTCGGAAAGTGTTGTGGCAATAAACTGAAACCTGTTCTGAACCCGTCTGTTGCTTTTTGTTTTAGCCGCAGATCACCTTTAAAATCATTGCCGCTGTAAAACTGTAGTCCGGGCTGATCTGAAAATACCGTTAGCGTTATCTGAGAAGTATTTCCGGTTATCGAAGCCATCCGGTTAATCCTTCCGTCGATTACACCATTGATCACAAAATTGTGGTTATATCCGTTTGCATACTGCAATTGCGCACTGCTGTCATCAAGATCCTGTGCAATCTTTTTTGGCTTCCTGAAATCAAAAGGTGTATTTGCAACAGTAAGAATTTCGCCGGTCGGAAGAAGAGCAGAATCAACGGGCAAATAGCTTTTTGCATTGATCGATAACAGATGGTCTGTAATCTCACCGCTTCCGATTCCGTTTAAGTTGAAACAGGTTTGATTGGTGAGATTCAAAACGGTTTCTTTATCTGTAATTGCCCGGTAATCAATTTTCAAACTTTTCCCCGTCAGGGAGTAAATCACCTGCACTTGCAGGTTTCCCGGAAATCCTTCTTCCATATCTTTCGACAAGTACGATAATTTCAATGTGGTATCGTTGGTTTGCTGGGCATCCCATACCACATCTGAAAATCCCGTTTCACCACCATTATAACAACTTGAATTTTCGTTTAGGGTGGTCTGATAAACCGTATCGTTCAACACAAATCTTCCGCTGTCAATCCGGTTGGCATATCGTCCGATAATTGCTCCGAAATATTGTCCGTGACTTTTGGTATAATCTGAAATATTATTAAATCCCAAAACGATATCAATAATCTTTCCGCTGCTGTCGGGCAATAGAATACTGACGATGCGGCCACCATAGTTGGTAATGGCAATTCGCAGAAACGCATTCTTTAGAATATAAAGTGATGTTTTCTTATGCTGAAGATTTGACTCAAAGGCTTTGACTGAGGGCAATACGGGCCTTTCTCCTGCTTCCCCCACAAATTCTTTTCCCATGTAATTTTGATTCTCATTGCAGCCCGAAATGATGAACAGGAATAATAAAAGAGATAGAAAAGCCTTCATAAAAATGAATCTTTGAAATTATTGTGCCGCTATCGTTGACGACCAGCTTTTCCTTGCCATTTATTTGTTGATCATAGCATCAATGCTGATCTTTCCCGGTCCGCAAAGCAATAAAACTAAAAACGGCGCGAGGTATAGAAAGTCAAGTTCCATTTTCATCATGGGCATGCCCGATTTGACCGAAAAGACTGCAACGAGCAGCATTAGGATCAATGGAATAACCGCCAGGCGCGTAAACAATCCAAGGATTACAAACAAACCGCAAAAAACTTCTGCAAAGATGGCGATGATAAGTGTCGTTTTCGAACCCAGTCCCATAAAGCTGTAAAAGCTATTTTCCATATTTGAAAAATTCTGCAGTTTATCGAGTCCGTGATAACTTAAGATCAGCAGACCGGCAGCCAGTCTCAGGATCAGCATTGACAGGTTAAAAGCCGTATCACTGTACTTTGTTGATAAAAACCTTTTCATTGACTTTATTTTTTCACGATCTGGCAAGATAAATAATTCGTTTTAGCAAAGCAGAAATAATTATTGAGGATGCAGTAAATGGAATGGCATTTGTTTAAAGAGAACGAATTTTTATCTTTGTTGATTTTGCGTTTTATTAAGAAAGAATTTAAAATATTTACAGCTAATCTAACGTTGGGTTTACTTATGAAATTACGTTTTCTGCCGGCGGCCTGCCTCATTATATTTTCCTTTTTCAGTCATCCGTTATTGAGTCAATATACGGCCATAAATAATGATCCCGATGCCACCTTCAAACTCGCAAAAGAACTGTATGCCAAAAAGCAGTTGAGCCTTGCTTATCCCCTGTTTAAAACATTGGCAGATGAAAAAATGCAGAGCAATTTCCCCGCGCTGAAACAATCTGAAATCCGCTACTATTCCATCATCTGCGGATTAGAACTGAAAGATGAAACGGCAGAACAGGCAGCACGAAAGTATTTAGAGCTTGAGTACAACAGTGCAAGGGTTGAAATGATGAATTATCACCTTGCCGAATATTATTATCATAAAAATAATTTTGCAGAGGCCCTGAATTTTTATGAAAACGCTTCTTACGATAACATGAGTAACGATGAAATTGCCCGCATGAAATTTCACCAGGCCTATGCTTTATTTACAATGAAACGGTTTTCAGAAGCCAAGCCGCTTTTTAATTCGATCCGGCAATTGAAGGATGATGAAAATTATACCGATGCCAACTATTATTACGGATTTATTTCATTCAGCGAAAAGCGATATAAAGATGCATTAAGCAGTTTTGAAGTTACCGAGGACAATGCAAAATACAAGGGCATTGTTCCTTACTATATCGCCGAAATCCACTATTACAATAGCGAAAAAGACAAGGCGATGGAAGCGGCAATGGATGCAATTAAAAAAGGCAACCAATTTTACGATCTTCAGCTTAAACAATTGATCGGCCATATATATTTTGAGAAAAAGCAGTTTGCAAAAGCACTTCCTTATATTGAAGAATATGTGGTGAATACTTCTAAAGTAAGCCGGGAAGATCTGTATGAACTCTCCTATTGCTATTACCATGCAAAAGAGTACAAAAAATCAATTGAAGGATTTAAAGAACTTGGCGGCAAACAGGATTCGCTTGCACAAAACAGTATGTATTTGCTGGGAGATGCCTATCTGCAGATCGGACAAAAACCGAGTGCAAGAAGTGCCTTCCTGTTTTGCGCTCTAAACAGCAGCAATCCAACGCAGAAGGAGATCTCAAAATTCAATTATGGCAAACTTTCGTACGAACTGGGATATACAGATGTTGCATTATCCGAACTGAAGGATTTTGTGGCTGCTTATCCTAAATCAGAATATATTAATGAAGCAAGAGAATTACTCGCCAATGTTTTAGCGAAAACAAACAACTATAAAGAAGCACTCGATCTGGTATCGGCTATGCCAAACCAAACGGAATCGGTAAAAAGAATTTATCCCGGAATATTGTATGGACGGGCCCTGGAACTGATTAATGATCAACAGGTTGAACAAGCATCAACGCTGCTCAACGACATCTTTCAGGTTCCTTATAACAACAACATCCTGCCCTTTGTTAATTTCTGGAAAGGGGAGGTCTCCTATCGGCAGAACCGGTTTGATTCGGCCGTTTATTTCTTCAATAACTATTTGAGAAATCCGCGTGAATACGGACAGGCAAATCCCTACAACGCAAAATACACCTTGGGATACAGTTATTTAAAGCAAGAGGATTATCAGGATGCGTTTAAATACTTTCAACAGATAGGCAAACCCGTTACTGCTGTTACATCGGGGATTGAGCAAGACGTCTATACGCGTTTGGCAGACTGCTATTTTTTGCAGAAAAATTATTCTAAGGCATTGGAAATGTACGACAATATTCTGAACAACAATTTCGCTGCAGCCGATTATGCACTGTATCAGAAAGCAATCATTGCGGGAGCTACAAACAATTATAGCCAGAAAGTTCAACTGCTTAAAAGTTTGTCCGCAAGATTTCCGTCTTCTTCCTTTTCTACCGATGCAAATCTCGAAGTGGCAAATACCTATCTTGCCAATGAAAATTATGAAGCCGCAATTCCTGCTTTACAGGATGTGTTGAAAAACAAACAGGCTTCTTCGTTGATTCCACAGGTTTATTTGAAACTTGGTATTGCTTATTTTAATATGAAACAGACCGGAGAAGCACTGGGATATTTCAAAAAATTGATTTCCGGATATCCCAATTCTACAGAAAGCGACGAAGCGGTGGATTATGTAAGAAATATTTTTGTGGAAAACCAGAGGCCGTCAGATTTCGTGGCCTTCATGCGTGACAACGGAAAAACAATCAGCTATTCCCAGGAAGATTCTCTTACCTATGCTTCTGCCGATCTTGCCTATTCCAACAATTCATTTGATAAAGCGCAGGCATCATTTCAACAATATCTGCAGAGATTTCCGGACGGACAATATGCGGTGGATGCGCACTTCAAATTAGCCGATCTCTATTACCGGAATAAAAACTTCAAAGGTGCCTTTGATAATTATACCGCGGTGGCAACGAAAGCTCCGAACAAATATGCCGAACAAAGTGTATTGCAGGCTGCAAGGATCGCCTATTTCGAATTCAAAGACTATGCGCTGGCAGAAAAGTATTTCGTTCAGTTAAAATCTATTGCAGTATCTGAGGAAACGAGACTCGAAAGTATGAGGGGATTGCTGCGCTGCCAATACAAGCTGTCTGAATGGACACAGGCGTTGGATAATGCACAACAATTGTTGCAGCAGAAATCAGTGGCCACCGACGATAAGATGATGGCAAATATGGTGATTGCGAAAAATGCGGCAATAAACAACGATTTCACCAAAGCAATGTCGGCCTATAAGGCAGTGGTTGATTTGGGAAAATCAGAATATGCAGCGGAAGCGCGGTATAGAATTGCCGAAATCCTGTTTAAACAAAATAAATTATCTGAGTCTGAAAAAGCCGCTTTTGATGTAATCAACAAAGCAGGGTCCTACGAATTCTGGATCACGAAATCTTACATCCTGCTGGGCGACATTTATTATGCTCAGAAGGATTATTTCAATGCCGAAGCAACCTTGAAAAGTGTGGTTGAAAATGCAACAATCGAAAGCCTTAAAACAGAAGCGCAACAAAAGCTGGACAAGGTGACTGCCGAAAAAAACAAGAACAGTAAAATCGAATAAATTTAAAGGATCAATACTAAGAGATGAAGAAATTCTTAATCATATCATTATTTTCACTGGCTATTTTTCCGGCTTTTTCTCAAAAAAAGAAACAGGCGAAAACGCCTGCCGCGTCGCAAAAGGCAGACACCCTGATTCCGGGTAAAACCGTGATCGTTACCTCTGAATTTTCACCGGTTTTAAAGGCCGTTTCTAAAATCAATTTTAATGCGGACAGCCCGGCGCCCGATTCGGTGCTTCCGGTTTTACAATACGATGTCCCGCCCCAAAATATAACCTTCAGCTATTTGTCACCGCCCTTAAAACCATTATCACAAAACATCGATTCCACCGTAGACTGGGAAAATAAGAGTTTTGTGAAATTGGGATACGGAAATTTCACCACACCTTATCTTCAACTGGGATTGAGCTCCGGCAACGGAACCGAATCGATTCTGAACGTCTTCGGAAAATATACTTCTTCAAAAGGTCCGCTTCCTTATCAGCAATTCTCAAAAACAAATCTCGAAGGCATTGGAATATTTACTTCTCCTGACCAGCAACACGAATGGACGGGGCGGATTTATTTCGACAACAATAATCAATACCTGTATGGCTTCAGCTACGATTCACTCAATCCCGTAAAGAAGGAAGATCTCAAACAGAATTTCACTTCTTTCGGAGGAAAGCTTTCCTTGCGGAATAAAACCATCAACAGTATCGGAATTAATTACCAGCCATCCATCGCCATTGATATTTTTGGCGACAACCATTCGGGAAGTGAAACCGGTTTTACTTTAGAAGCTCCGGCAACCAAAGAAATCGTAGAAAACCTGAATCTCGACGTGAGTTTGACTACCGAACTTGTTTCCTACAAAAATCCATCGCATACAATCAACAATAACCTTTATTTTCTGAAGCCAGCCGTGCGATATGAAACAGGTGGATTAAAATTAACCGGAGGATTTACACCGAGCTGGGATAATGGAAATTTTGCCTTGCTTCCAAACTTTACCGCGGAAGCCAAATTAAATGAAGAAAAATTTGTTTTGCAGGCCGGATGGATTGGTTATTATCAAAAAGGTTCGTACCAGTCCCTCGCAAATTATAATCCCTTTATTCGCCAACCGGAAAATCTGCTGAATTCAAAGATCAGGGAACAATATGCAGGATTTAAAGGCGCGGCGGGTTCACATATTACCTATGGAGGAAAAGTAAGTTATTTACAGATTGACAATCAGCCATTATTTGTAAACGACACGATTACCGGAAGATCCTTTATCGTCACCTACGAGCCCTCGCTCAAAGCATTGCAATTACATGGTGAAATCGGTTACACTATTCAGGAGAGATTTTCGCTTTTGGGCGGACTGAATTTCAATCAATACAGTTCGCTGAATAACAACGAAAAAGCCTGGGGACTCATCCCGATGGAGATCACCGGATCGTTGAGATGGTGGGTTCTCAAAGATGTATTGTTGAAAGGAGATCTGTTTTTCAAATCCGGATCACCGTACAGAAATCAGCAACTCGAGTCCAAAAACCTTTCTCCCGCCACCGATCTGAACTTGGGAGTTGAAGTGAAGATTACGCCGTCGCTCAACGCATGGCTTCAGTTCAACAACGTATTGAACGATAAATATCAGCGATGGAATCAATATGAAACACTCGGATTTAATGTTTTAGGAGGAATTGTTTATAATTTTGGAGACTTCAGATCAGTAATGAATAAATAAGTTTTATGGAAAAAATCCTCCAGCAATATTTTTCGATCTATCACATCCTTTCTCTTAAAGGAATCGGGAGTTTCAGTTTGCGGATGCAGCCGGCTAAAATCGATATTGCTGAGAAACTCATTTATCCGCCCGGACAGGAAATTATTTTTAAGGAAGATGAATTACATCCGTCGGAACATCTCATCGCCTTTCTCAAGCAACGAAAAAATGTGGATTCCGAAACCCTTGCAGCTTATGAAAATTCCCTTTCACAGAAACTGCAAAACGGAGAATCCATCTCACTGCCCGGGATCGGCACCCTTGCCCGGAAAGACGGCCATCTTCATTTCATACCATTTGTCCTCAATGATCTGTTTGAACCGGTAGCGGCAGAACGTGTGATCAGAAAAAATGTAGAACATGCGGTAACTGTTGGAGAGCAGCTCACAACATCGGGACGGATGCAGGAAACGCTCATGGTTAAAGAACAACGGGAAGATAAATGGTGGATTGGCGCATTAATCCTCGGCTTGATCGGACTTGCCGCCATTGCCTTTTATTATCTGCGGAAATAAATCTATTCCTCCTTATTTTTCGATTCTGAAAACAGGATATCTCAGATGCGCCGGCTCGTACCAGGGAGAATTTTTATAGATGAAATTCAGTTGTGCGTTGGCGGAAGCGGCAAAGGCATCTTCGGTCTGCTTTTTTTCATCGAATTTTTTTTGCAATTCTGGATTTGACTGAAGATAACCCGCAGCAACATCTTCCCAACGGTAGTTGCTGTACCATTCTTTTTCCTGCAAAACAGCATCGAAAAAATTCCATCTGAAAAAACTGTCATCGGCCAGCGGCTCAAGCGTTTCAACGATATAACGGTCAACCGGTTGTCCGGTAAAGATTATATAATCACCTTTTAAAAATCTAATCGTATCAACTACTCTGCTTGTTTTTACCATTACATTCAAATGGTGTTTTTCAAACGGATAGGGAGAGGCTTTATAGTCGTCAATGTGGTAATAGACAACTTCGATCACCGTGTCTTTTTTCAGCTGCTGCATCTTCACGCCGTTCAGTTTCAAACGGTCGATTGCCTGCCACCATCCGTGGGGAATCACATAGGCTGCGGGCTTTTGCACCGTTGATTTGGGAATGAAATAATTGTACAACTTCACCTTTTTTTCGTAGGGCCGGTCATGATCGTAAAACATTCTCTTCATGCCTGTCACACCGCTAATTTTTTCACCGGGGTAATAGCCTTTGAAATTAATCGTGTCATACCTGGTAGAATCGACCTTCCAACCCAGGGCAAACTCCTTCTGCCTGCTCACTGCTTCGAGAGAAGCTTTCCTTTTTTCAACAATCTCCTTTGAAAATGCGGAAGCGTTTTCCAGGATTGTCTGCATCAAAGCATAATCACTTTTAACCCTCAGGGCAAACGGTTTGAGCATATGGGTTTCGGGCATGAAAGCAATGGTTTGAAAAAGCGCTGCATAGCCGGTACTGTATCTCGGTGAATCATAAAACGCATCCCAGCCGTTTTCGGGATTTGATCCTTCCACATTGACGTAGGGCGACATCAGTTCATTCTTTTCTTCCATTCCTTTAAATAATGCCGGTTCAAATTCCTCCCGCAAAAAGCGGCCTGTCTCCTGCCCTAATTTATCGTATTGGGTACTGA
>JAFAEW010000108.1 GCA_023423835.1 Bacteroidota bacterium
CTATTAATGATTTCTTTACCATTGCTGCTGAAGTTTCGTTGAGAAAGACCTTTACCGATTATATCGACGATGTTAGCAGCAGAAATTATGTGGATACCTCTCTGCTTGCCGCCGCTTATGGACCCCAGTCTGCGGCTCTGTCATTCCGGGCTGTGGAGATTAATCCATCGGCTTCGCTGGCATCTGTGAGGGGAAATCCTAACAAAAAAGACTCGTATTATACCTGCCTCCTCAAACTGACTTACAATTTTTCGCAGTCGAGCATTTTCAAATATTAGGAAAATAAAATTCTGACGGAATTTCGCAGATTTTGGAATGCGAACGTTTTATTAGATAACTTTATTAAAGAAACAATATTAAACACCAAAAAATCCCTAACCATGAAAAGGTCATTCTACCTGACACCTACTTTGATTTTACTGTGTTCCTTGCCCCGGGTGTGCGAAGCCCAATGTTCGGTACGAATCTCGGGCGATACCTGCGCCGGCAGCACACTCACCGCTAATTTTTCGGGTACAGAACTGGAAACGCTAACGTGGATGATCAACGGAAACAGGGCCTATACTGCCTATCGTTCAGGATACAATCCGCTTCCTGAAATTGCCGCCACTGTGGACTATGCTTCCTGTGTTTTTGTGGATGAAAAAGGGATCGTCTATTCCTCAGATTCTCCACCGGTTACCGGCATGACAAGAATTCAGAAATTGCTTCCCGGAACCCAGACTCCGGTTACGCTTTTCACAGTTCCCTATGATGTTTTAGACATTTTTGTCTTCCACGATACCCTCTACACGGCTGGAATTAATCCGGCCATCATTCAAAAAATAAGTATCAGGGATTCTGTGGCCATCACGTTGGCGGGTTATGGAACCAATATCAGGATTAGCCCCGTTTATGCTGTATTTGCCGATAACAAGTCAAACATATTTGTAGCGGAACAACAGGATTCGGGAGGAAGGGTATTATGGTTGAATGAGAAAACGGGCAAGATAACCGTAGTGGCCGGTGGAAACGGCAGTGGAAGCGCCAATGATCAGATTGCATTTGCCAAGGATATCTGGCTCGACCAGGATTATAATTTATATGTGCTTGACAATACGAATGCGCGGATACAAAAATGGCCGAAAGGAGCAAAGTCGGGCATAACGGTAGCCGGAGGAAACGGGATAGGATTTTATGATAATCAATTTTCTGATGCGTGGACCTTCACCATGGATTCTGATCACAATTTTTATATTGCGGACCAGGAGGCTACCCGAGTTGTAAAATGGAAAGAAGGCGAAGCAACCGGGAAAACCGTGGCGGGCGGATATGGTATCTTATCCGATGAGATCAATCTGCTGTATCCAAGGGGTATCAGCCTCGATCAATCGGGAAATATGTATGTGGCGGACGGCACTTCCAATCATGTGTTGAAATTTTTCCGGTCAGACAGTGTGTTTAGAAATTATTATCCTCCGTTTGCGGGAACGATCACCGTTACTGCTACCTCCTCAGGCTGTACCTCAACCAGTAGTCCGCTCCGTGTCAATCAAATTCCCGTCGAACCCGCTACCGTTTATGGTCCCTCTTCTGTAGTGGAAAATCAAACCAACGTATTGTTTAGCGTGGACAGTATTCCCGGTCAAACCTATTTTTGGGAAGTGCCTACAGGATGCAGCATCGTGAGCGGTCAAAACACCGCTCATCTCACGGTAAACTGGGGCAAAAAAACCGGCAAGGTGCAGGTTTATTCGGTCAATGGATGTGGAAGGTCGGACTATTTCAATTTCAAACGTGTAACGGTTTCAGGATCGATAAAGCGACAGCAACAAAATGACCGGATTTCGGTTCCCACCAATCATCCATTCAACCTGTTTCCCAATCCCGCCAGGGAATTCGTTGAGCTGGCATTCTTCTCTGACAATGTAAAAAATTACTTCGTCGTTATTACGAATTCTGCCGGACTGGTTCTTCAAAAAAGCAATGGAATTGCGATGAAGGGTGATAACAGAATCAAATTGAACATCGGTGCCCTTCCAACCGGATCTTATTACCTGTATCTGAAGCCGGAAGGTGAAACCGGTAAGCACCGGTTGTTTTTGAAACAGTAAGAAAACCTTACGGATAGGATCAGAGAAATTTCGCCGTATAGCTTTCCGTATTTGTTTTTAAGGTCTCAATATTTCCGGCAAACACCAGATTTCCGCCTGCATCGCCTCCTTCGGGACCCAATTCGATGATCCAATCGGCATTTTTTATGACATCGATATTGTGTTCAATCACGATCAGGGAATGGCCCTGCCCGATCAAGGCATTGAACGAATTCAGCAGCTTTTTGATGTCGTGAAAATGAAGACCTGTTGTAGGTTCATCGAAGATAAATAAAACATGGCCCGATGTTTTACTTTTTCCGAGAAAGGAAGCGAGTTTTACGCGCTGTGCCTCACCACCGCTTAAGGTATCGCTTGACTGACCAAGTTTAATATAACCCAATCCGACATCCTGAAGCGGTTTCAGCGCCTGGGCAATTCCCGGTTCATCTTTAAAAAAGGTGATGGCATCATCCACACTCAGTTCGAGCACATCATGGATGCTCTTTCCCTTATACTGAACTTCCAGCACTTCCTCCTTAAACCGTCGGCCATGGCAAACTTCACAAGTGAGATGTACATCGGCGAGGAATTGCATTTCCACAATTTGTTCCCCCTCCCCTTTACAGGCGTCGCATCTTCCTCCATCGACATTAAAGGAAAAATGTTTGGCCTGAAAACCGCGGATCTTAGAAAGCGGTTGTGCCGCAAACAGTTCCCTGATATGATCATAAGCCTTGATGTAAGTTACCGGATTGCTCCTCGACGATTTCCCGATCGGGTTTTGATCGATCAGTTCAATCTGAGCAATCTCCTTTATATCGCCTGAGATGTTTCGGAACAGTCCGGCTTTTCCGGCCGGTTCGCCGATCAGCTTTTTCATGGCAGGATAGAGGATTTGTTTTACCAGCGTCGTTTTTCCGCTTCCGCTAACTCCGCTCACGACGGTTAACATATTCAATGGAAAATCGACCGAAATGTTTTTCAGGTTGTTTTCCCTGGCTCCTTCGATGCGAATATATTTTTTAAACTTGCGGTTCGAAGGCGGTAATTCAACCTTATATTCCCCGGTCAGGTATTTTCCGGTCAGACTATCGGGATTTTTTGTAATTTGTTCATAATCGCCCGTTGCAATCACTTCCCCACCCAAATGGGAGGCCAGTGGTCCCATATCTATGATGTGGTCTGCCTCCCGCATCATCATCTCATCGTGTTCAACCACTACAACTGTATTCCCCGCATCCCGCAGCTTTTTCAAGACTCCGATTAGCTTTTCCGTATCTCTCGAATGCAGGCCGATAGATGGCTCGTCGAGGATATACAATGAATTGGTAAGATTGCTTCCCAAACTTCTCGTAAGCTGAATTCGCTGACTTTCGCCTCCGCTCAGCGAGTTGGCGAGACGGCTTAAAGTCAGATAACCAAGTCCCACATCAATGAGCGTTTGCAACCGCTGGTGAATTTCCAGGAGGATCCTTTTTGCCACCTGCAGATCGAAGGCACTCAATTGAAGTTGTTCAAACCAGCTTTTCAGATCTTTAGCCGGCATAGTGCTCAGTTCGCCGATATGCTTTCCCCCAACCTTCACATATAGGGCTTCCGGGCGTAAGCGATAACCTTCGCAATCAGGACAGGTTGTTCTTCCCCGGTAACGGCTTAACAAAACGCGATACTGTACTTTGTATAAATTCTGCTCTACTTCTTTAAAGAAATCATTAATTCCTTCCACATCAGAAGCACCTTTCCAGAGAAGGTCATACTGCTCTTTGCTGAGATCGATCACGGGTTTATGAACCGGAAAACCGTGGCTTTTACTGGTTTTGATGAAGTGGTCGCGCCATTTTCCCAACTTTTCGCCTTTCCAGGGTGCCACCGCACCCTCATAAACACTTAATTGCTTATTGGGAATCACGAGATCTTCGTCGATCCCGAGAATCTGACTAAATCCTTCACAGGTGGGACAGGCGCCAAGCGGATTGTTGAATGAAAACAAATTGGGAGCCGGCTCTTCAAAATGAATTCCGTCGAGCTCAAACTTATTGCTGAAATGAATGAGCTGGTCGTCATCCACCTCAATATCCAATTCCCCTTCGCCCTCATAAAATGCCGTAGAAACCGAATCCGCAATCCGGTGAAGATCATCTTCATTGAATGCAGTCACCTTCAGCCGGTCAACCAATACAAATATCCTTTGATCTGAATTGTCAGACAGCTTCAATTTCAGATCGTTGTCATTCAATTCCAGCAAATCCTCAATTCTGATGACAGTATTACCGTTCAAATTCCTGATATACATCCGGCTGAAACCTTTCTGGATCAAAATATTCAACTCTTCTCTTCGGTTACGTTTTGGATGCTGCCTGAAGGGAACAATCAGAATCACCTTTGATCCGGGAGGCTGGCCGGTAATGGCGTTCAATACATCCGACACATCATCTTTTTTTACTTCGCGGCCGCTTACCGGCGAAATGGTTTTTCCAATCCGGGCAAATAGCAGCCGTAAATATTCGTAGATCTCCGTCATGCTGCCCACCGTACTCCGCGGTGTACGGGTAATCACCTTTTGTTCAATTGCAATGGCAGGACACAATCCTTTGATGTAATCGACGTCTGGTTTTGCCATTCTCGACATGAATTGTCTTACATAAGCGCTCAGGCTTTCCGCATATCTTCGTTGCCCCTCTGCAAAAAGGGTATCAATGGTCAGGGAAGACTTTCCGCTACCGGAAACGCCGGTCACAACGATAAGTTTATTTCTCGGGAATCCGACGGAAACGTTTTTTAAATTGTGTACCCTCGCTCCTTTGATAAAGATTTCATTAGAATTTGTGTTAGTTTTATCGGTAATTTTTCCAATTTTTGATGAGGTTAAACTTTCAGTTGACATTTTTTTCTAAAGAATATTTATAAAGCACAATAACGTTTGATTATTTGGCAAATTTTTTACAATTTGCATTATTGATTATTTCAGTTATTATTATTAATTTCACGTAATCTTCACAAAAAGTTCGCTTATTAGTTAAATTTTACTCAGACAGTTTTTAATTTTTTTGATTTCCAAAGGTGTATTAAAAACACTTACTATGAGAAAGTTTAACGAATTGAGTGACACTGAGCTCATCATATCATTTCAGGAAGGCAATTCCCCGGCTCTTGAAGTACTGATCAACCGGTATAAAGACAAGCTATTCAGTTCAATCCAGTTTACTGTGAAAGACAAATATCTTGCCGAGGACCTTTTCCAGGAAACGTTTGTAAGGATCATCGATACCCTTCGGGGGAAGAGATATAATGAAGAAGGAAAATTTTTACCATGGGCGATGCGGATTGCCCACAACCTTTGCGTGGATCATTTCCGTAAGGTAAAAAGAACGCCTGCCATTGTTACCAATGACAACCAGGACGTATTTGATGTTTTAGTGATCGTAAATGAGAATGCTGAACAAAAAATGATCAAAAGGCAGACTTATGACCGGATGCATCAGATGCTGTCGAATTTGCCGGATGAGCAACGGGAAGTTATTGTATTGCGGCATTTCGGCGATTTGAGCTTTAAGGAAATCGCACAGGTTACTGATTGCAGTATTAACACCGCTTTAGGCAGGATGCGGTACGGATTGATTAATTTGCGCAAGATGATGCAGCAAAAACAGTTGAGTATCTGAAAAATATTGTCATTCCGGGAATGTATTCGTTGCAAGCTTGCCATGTAAAGACATTAAACCGGAATGACAAGCCTAATTGACAAGGCCGTTTCAAAAAAGAAACGGCTTTGTTATTTTTACAGCGCGCCTTTCTGATTCTTTTATCTTTGTAAAAATTTTTGAAATGAGCCGTAAAGGAAAAGTGTTGGTGGCAATGAGCGGTGGAATCGACAGCACCGTGACCGCACTCATGCTGCACAATGAAGGTTATGAAGTGATCGGCATTACCATGAAAACCTGGGATTATGCAACCAGCGGAGGCGGAAAAAAAGAAACAGGCTGTTGCAACCTCGAAAGTTTTAATGATGCACGGCAGGCCGCGGTGAACAATAACTTTCCACATTTTATTTTGGATATCCGAGATGAATTTGGTGATGCCGTAATTGATAATTTCGTGGAGGAATACCTTGCCGGAAATACGCCTAATCCCTGCGTGATGTGTAATACCCACATTAAATGGAGGGCTTTATTGAAACGGGCCGATGCGCTGGGATGTGAATTTATTGCAACCGGTCATTACGCCAACATCTATCAGCATTCAAACGGGAGATTTGTCATTTCCAAAGGCCTTGATGAAACAAAAGATCAGAGCTATGTATTGTGGGGGCTTGATCAGCATCTGCTGAGCAGAACGATCCTTCCATTAGGCAATTACCGGAAAACAGAAATCAGGCAAATGGCCCACGATTTTGGTTATCCTGAGCTTGCAAAGAAAAGCGAGAGCTATGAAATCTGTTTTATTCCTGATAATGATTACCGTGGCTTCCTGAAGAGAAAAGTAGATGGACTGGATGAAAAAGTGTCGGGCGGATGGTTTGTCAATAAAGACGGCCTCAGATTGGGAAAACATAAGGGATATCCTTTCTATACCATCGGACAAAGGAAAGGTTTGGAAATTGCATTGGGAAAACCGGCCTATGTAACCGCTATTGATCCGGATACAAACACCGTGGTGCTCGGCGATGAAGAAGATCTCAGTAAAAACGAAATGCTCGTAAGAAAAATTAACTGGATAAAATACGACGGTATAGAAGACGGATTTGAAGCCGTTTCAAAGATCCGTTATAAAGATAAAGGCGCTATAAGCAATCTTTACAATACAGAAAACGGAATCATCGTAAATTTCTATGAAGATGTGAAAGGTATCGCTCCCGGTCAAAGCGCTGTGTTCTATGAAGGAAATGATGTGGTTGGCGGTGGAGTCATCAGAAACAAGGTTGATTTGTTTTAAACCTTAAAAATCTTTCTCAGCAAGTTTTCGTTTGCTATAAAAACAATTATGAAGATTTATCAGATAAAGCTTTTCGCGCTGATTGCCATTTGCGTTCTTGCGTCGGGTTGTGTGAAACAGAGCGAGCAATTGACGCTTCCTACCGCCGCCGTCTATTATCCCCTGAAAATCGGAAGTATAATAAAATACCGGCTCGATTCCTCTATCATTCCCTATTCGGGCAGCGAATTAATGGTGAGAAGTTACCACGCCAAAGACAGCATTGCAGATACGCTGAGGGACAACGAAAACCGCCTCTCCTATCGTGTTTACCGTTTTATCTCAGATACGCTCGAACAAACCGGATGGAATCCCATTATCACCTATTATGTTACACCTGCAGATAAAAAGATCGAACTGGTGGATGAACATAATCTGCGGTTTATTAAAATTGCGGAACCGATCCGGGATGGCTACAGCTGGAGCGGAAATTCGTTTATAGATACCAAGAGCGCAGGCTCTCCCTATCAGTATATGGACGGATGGAACTACATTTATCAAAACTACGGCGCTCCTTTTCCCACTGTTAACGGAACATTTCCAAATACTGTAACCGTTTTGCAGCAGGATGAAACCTCCCCTCCGGGGCCTTTTGATCCGGATAATTACCAGCAAAGAAATTATTCCATAGAAGTGTATGCCGCCGGTGTGGGGATGATTTATAAAGAGTTTTTGCACTGGACCTGGCAAACGACGCCGGTTCGGAAATTTGACAATGACAGTTATGGAATTAAATTAAGTTTACTCGATTATTATTGATCTATGAAGTTCGCGGGTTTTTTGTTGTTTTTTCTGCTTTCGACGGCAAGCTGGAGTCAGTTTAATAAGACGATCATTCAATTTACCGATAAAGCAGCATCGCCCTTCAACCTGTCTGAACCCGAAAAATATTTGTCAGCGAAAGCAATCGAAAGGCGCAATACCTACAACATATTGCCGGACAGTTCGGACCTCCCGGTAAATCCGCAATATATTCAAGCCGTTCTCGCACAGGGCGACGTCACCTTGCTGAGCAGCAGTAAATGGCTTAATCAGATTCTGATAGTTACACCCGATTCTGCTACCATCTCAAAAATCCTTGGTTTACCTTTCGTGGCGCAGGTGGAGCCGGTTGGAAATTTGCAACGGGGAGAAATTCCAAAGGAAAAATTTTCCGAAAGCTTCACCCCGGTATCTTTCCCCTCAAATCTTACAGCAAAGCTGTCCGGCGATAGTCTCGCCTATGGCGCCGGTGATGCGCAAATACGAATGCATAACGGCCAATACCTTCACAACAAAAACTTAAGGGGAAAAGGAATTACGATAGCAGTTTTGGATGCAGGATTTTCTAATTATCGAAATATGCACTCCTTTGACAGTCTACGATTGCAGGGTCGTGTTCTTGGCGAGCGCGACTTTGTAGATTTCGATGGGAGCGTCAATGAGGATTATGCACACGGTATGTATTGTTTAAGCATCCTGGCTGCGAATATTCCGGGAACGATGATAGGTTCGGCACCCGAAGCCTCCTACTGGTTGATCAGAACCGAAAACACCGCTTCTGAGTATCCGGTAGAAGAATTCAACTGGGTGGTGGGAGCCGAATTTGCAGACAGCGTGGGAGCTGACATAATCAGTTCTTCTCTCGGCTACAACCTGTTTGACTATGCTCCCTTCAACCACAGTTACAATGATTTTTATAAAAACGCAACCACGGTTAGTAAAGGTGCAACCTGGGCGGCAAAGAAGGGAATGATTGTAACCAACAGTGCGGGAAATGAAGGAAATACGGCCTGGAAGTACATTGCGTTTCCGGCTGACGCCGACAGCGTTTGTGCGATCGGTTCCGTTAACTCAAGTGGCATTATTTCCGGATTCAGCAGCTACGGATATCCGGGAAAGATAAAACCAAATGTCGTTTCTCTCGGTGAAGGAACCACCTTGATGAACGTCAATGACCAGCCGCAGCGTGGAAACGGAACTTCCTACGCAAATCCCAACTTATGTGGATTAATAGCCTGCCTATGGCAGGAATTTAAAGGGTTTAACAACATGACCATCCTCAATGCGGTTTATGAAAGCAGCTCAAAATCCACGTTTCCCGATGATCGTTACGGCTTTGGAAATCCTGATATGCAGAAAGCTCATCTGATTTTAAAAACCCGACAAAACGAGGAATTGTACGGAAAGGAGTGGTTTTTTGTGTCTCCGGAAATGTTTACTGACCGGATTTCGGTTAAATTAATCGGGCAGGTTAACGGAAAAACTACCATCACCTTACAGGATGCGGCGGGGAACCCCATATCCGCGATTGCGCTGCAAACAGAAGCCCAGGAGGTATATGACACTGCCTTCCCGAATCTTCAGAATCTGGCCGGTGGAAAGTACCGGGTTGTTTACCAGGATAGTTTAGGTACGAATACAAAATTGCTGACAAAATTTGTGGAAACGGGTGAACGGTTTATCAAGGTTGCACCGGTTCCGATTTCTAATACCATTAAAGTATTTTTGAAAGCGCCTGAAACCGGGCAGGTCGTTTTGAGGGTAATCAATGTTGAAGGAAGGGTAATGGCTTCACAACCGGCCGTAATCATGGAAAACAACGCCTACGTGATTGAATTTTCATCGGCTCATTTTCCGGCGGGAATTTACTACCTGCAATACCTGGGAAAAGAACGACAGTCGATCAGGTTGCTGAAATAAAAAACCCCACAGATGTGAGGTTTTTTGAATAAGCAATCGCAGAGGCACATTTACTCCAAAACAGAATAAAAATAAGCTTTTTCTATATATGTTAGCCAACCACCGGTTGAGCCGACTTCACTTCCGGATCAACATGGTCGGCAAATTTTTCGAAATTCGTAACGAACAGATGAGCGAGGTTTTTAGCCTGTCTGTCGTATTCTTCTTTATTGGTCCATGTAGAACGTGGATCGAGCAAGGCGTCAGGGATATTCGGACAGGTTTGCGGCACCATTAATCCAAATACCGGATGCTTTTTGTATTCAACGGAATCCAGATCTCCGTTTAAGGCGGCAGCAATCATGGAACGGGTAAAATGTAATTTGATGCGGGCACCCACGCCATATCCTCCACCGATCCAGCCGGTATTTACCAGCCACACATTCACATTGTGTTCCTTCAATTTCCGGCCGAGCATCCGGGCATAATCACCAGGATGTAAAGGAAGAAAAGGCGCTCCAAAACAGGCGCTGAAGGTAGCCTTAGGTTCTGTAATACCGGTTTCCGTTCCTGCAACCTTTGCTGTATATCCGCTGATAAACTGATACATCGCCTGTTCGGGAGTCAACTTGCTGATTGGCGGTAAAATACCATAGGCATCACAAGTCAGGAAAAATATGTTTCCCGGTATTCCTCCGATACTCGGTTCAATAGAATTGCTGATATAATTAATGGGATAACTTACCCTTGTGTTTTCGGTAATCTTCTTGCTCGAAAAATCAATTTCGTTGGTGTCGTCGATAAAAGTCACATTTTCAACCAAAGCACCGGTGCGGATTGAGCGAAAAATTTCCGGCTCTTTTTCCTCGCTGAGGTCAATACATTTGGCATAACATCCACCCTCAAAATTGAAGATGCTGTTATCTGCCCATCCGTGCTCGTCGTCTCCGATCAGTTTCCTTTCCGGATCGGCGCTCAGGGTGGTTTTGCCTGTTCCGCTGAGACCAAAGAAAACGGCCACATCTCCCTTACGACCAATATTGGCGCTGCAATGCATACTCAATACTTTCTCGTTTACGGGCATTAAATAATTAAGGACATAGAAAATTCCTTTTTTCATTTCTCCGGTATAAGCAGTACCACCGATTAAAATCGTTTTATGCTTAAAGGAAGTAATTGAAAAGTTTTTTTGGCGGGTTCCATCAACGGCCGGATTTGCTGTAAAATTTGGCGCATGGACAATCGTCCATTCTGGTGTGAAGCGTGCAAGTTCACTTTCGGTGGGCCGAAGAAACATGTTGTAGGCGAAAAGATTACTTGAAGGTGTTTCTGTAATCACCCGGATGTTTAAAGCAAAACGTTCATCAGCGCAGGCATAGGCGTCGCGGATCCAAACGTTTTCCTGACTATTAAGGTAGGTGATCATCTTGTCCTTCAATTCGAGAAAATGCTTTTCTTCAATCGGAAGGTTTACGTTATTCCACGCTATCGTATTTTCTGTGACCTCATCCTTCACCGTAAATTTATCCAGTGGGCTTCTACCGGTAAATTTGCCGGTATTAATACACAATGCTCCCGTATTATTTAAAACACCTTCCTGCCGCAGTAAGGTTTGCTGAATTAATTCGGCAGGAGATAACTGATAATGTATAGCATCAGGGTTTAATCCTAAAGACGCAATTTCCTTTTCAGGAATGGGCATTGTCTTGGTAATGGCCATATGTAAAGTTTTTTGAGGTCACAAAGGTAATTATTGAAAACTTACTATTGTTAGTTTCGTCGTGTAAGTTACGGATTTGAATTTGAAAATAAAGCCTAAATGGAAAGAATCGTTTAAAAATATAAATAGTTAGATTGGTTCTTTACACAAATTGCAATATATTCTGCAAAGAATTTAGATTTTTAATAATTTAGGATGATACTACTTGTCGGGAATGCTTAGGCGGTGGTGCTTTCCCTTCAGCATAAACTTTTTTGATTGCCCGATTGCGTCCATGACGATGTCCAGAATTTCTTCTGCAGATTTTGAATAGTCGATGGACAAGGCTTTTCCAAACCGGATGGTAAGCTGAGAACCCTTCTTCTTAAACTTCAGACCCTTTTTATTAAAGGCCCGCCAAAACCCATTGATGGTTACAGGCACCACCACAGGATGGTTGTTTTTGATGATGTAGGCAGTTCCCTTTCTTCCCGGCGCAAACGGCTTTGTTGTTCCCTGGGGAAATGTTATGACCCAGCTTTTCTTAAGGGCCTCGTCGATACGGATGGTATCCGACTCATCGCGTTCACGTTTAATATCCTGTGCTCCTGATCGCCAGGTTCTTTTTACAGTTAATGCACCGGCTGCCTTGAATATTCTGCTTAACCAGCTTCCGTTCATCGTTTCTTCTGCGGCAACGAAATACACATTAGTGAAAGGATTAAGCAAATAGAAAGGCACTCCGAGCTTGTTATTTTTGCGCCATTTTACTGCGGAAAAAATATGAAGGAAAACAATTACATCCGCAAAATAGGTCTGACGATTGCTTACAAATAACACATTGGATGATGGAAGCTGCTTTAAATTTTCAGTTGCCTCAATATGCAGTTTGTTTACGACTGCCAGACCAGGATAGGTAAATGCACCGATGGTGAAATATAATATTTTCCGGATCAGAACGGAATTTTTTATTTTGTCATACAACTTCATGGCTGAGTGAATTCTAAAAAACTGTTAAGGAAAAATAAGGCCATGTTTTTTATGTGTAAAGTTTTATTTTCTGTCATCTTATGATAAAATAGAATATTATGAAGAAATTTATGCTTGTTTTAGCTGCAACCATCTTCGCTTTCAGCCTGAGCGCACAGGAAGCAAAGCCTGTACAAAGAACGGTTTCGGCCAGCGGAACCGCGGAAATTGAAGTTATTCCAGACGAAATTTACGTGCAGGTGGTATTAAAAGAATACAAATTGAAAAACGGATCAAAAGTGGATATCGACAAGATTAAAAATAATTTTTTAGCTGCCTGCAAAGCTATGGGATTAACTGAAAAAGATATAGCGGTTCAGGGTTATAGCGGTTATGATAATAGTGATTGGTGGCAGAGAAAGAAAAAGGAAAATCCTGATCTGCTCGCATCCGTTACCTATCAGATAAAGGTCGATAAAGTAGAAAAACTGGATGAGCTGGTGAGCAGGATGGATGATCAGGCTACCCAAAACTTCTATATATCCAGAACAGAATACAGTAAAATTGACCAGGTCAGGGATTCGCTGAAGGTTGCGGCACTAAAAACCGCAAGATCTAAAGCAGCGCTGCTTGCAGAGGCTTTGAATGAGGAACTTGGCGAGGTTTTAACCATCAATGATCCTATTGAAATCGGGCAACATCCAATTCCTGTTTATAAGTACGCAAGAATGTCGGTCGCTGCCGATGCCGTAGAGGCAGCGCCGCTGGATGTTGATTTTAAAAAAATTAAGATAGGATACCAGGCAAACCTTACATATTCGCTGAAATAAATGCATGAATCCGGAGAGACTGCTTAATAGGCGGTCTTTTCGCTTTTTTTATAGGCCGTCAATCCGTCCGTTTTTGTAACAAAATTTGAAAATCCGGATCTTAAAGTCTGAAAGTATAATTTTTAGGGGATCTTGCAGGCTGAAAAGTTTATTATGATTGTATACCGGATCATCAGTTTTTTTGTAAACGTCTTTTGCGCATTTGCTGCTTTCAGCCTGTTCTTTTTAATCTTTGTGGCGCTTTCACAACCCGCAGCCTTCCTTCAGGTTTTCATCATGCTTGCGGTGGCTTTGTACGGATGGTTTTCGCGAATGTTCTTCAAGAGAGTGGTACTCGAACAGCAGCAAATGACCAGGCGGCAAAAAGATTGGTTGCAGGCGAATGCCATCGTTGCAGCCATATTTGCGCTCATGGGAATTACAAATGGCATTATCATCTACCGCGATCCACAGGCTTTTCTGGATCTGCTGAAATCGCTGCCAATTCAAAATCCATCAACCGGCAGCGCCATTCTTTCCGCTGCTTATATGCTTTCCGGTCTTTGTTTGTTGCTGCTGATCCACGTCATCTGGACGTATATTCTCGTAAGAAAACACCAGCAGTATTTTACTTCTGAAGACAGCTGAAAGCGCCTATTTTAGAATTCCCATTGATTTAATGCGCGACGCTATTTCTTTTGAAAACACCTCTGCTCCTTTTGTATTTAAGTGCGCAGCATCATAAAAATATTCTGCTTTCACATATTTCGGATCGGTGGAATAATCCCAGAACGGAACATTATACTTCTGCAATATTTCTTTCGTAACCCGAAGTGATTCATTATCCTCAAAAGGCTGGTTGTACATCGGAGACAGAATTACGATCAGAGGCACCTTTTTTTCTGTAACCGATCTTACAAAATATTCCAGCCGGCCTTTTGAATATTCATCGATACCGTCCCGATCCGAAAACTGGGGAGGATCACCCTTTATCTTGCTGCCATGTAGCGGCTGGTAGCCGTTAATGTTGTCATTATGCCGGCGTGAATAATTCCGGATGATCGATAGTATCTGAGAATTGAATGCATATAATTTCGAAACCCTCGCTTTCACATATTCCTTCGGAAAAAGATCCTTCACAAGGCTTTCGAAATGAGGATTGGTCAACGAATACGGCAGAATGGCTGCCGCTAGCATGTCGGCCCCGTCTCTGCTGCTGCGATAAGCGATTTCCTTCGCAAAGACATCCAGAATAATAAGTTTGGGAAGCTTTGATCCATCGAGGGCGCCGGGTAAAATGGCAGAGCCGTAGATCACATTTGATCCGTTTCTTCCGCAATTATAAGTTGAAAGATGCAGGCTGTCGGTGAATATACGGGTATCATAGGTATGAACAGCTCTCGAACTGCCATAGATCAAAATATCTTCCTTGGGATCGTTAATGGCATGGGCGAAAGAAGCAGCATCCCCAAGAGGTTCGTTCTCGAAATAATATTGCAAAATTGAACCGAGACCCCGGTCAACAATGATCATAATAACGAGAAGAATCAGAAGTTTCTTAAAAAATTTGAGGTATTCAGCTCTCATAACTGCAGGTTAAAAAAATTAAAACTGAAAATATATAAATTGCCCACCATTAAATACGCCTACCATCAACAGAATGGATAAAATTAACACATATCCGGTATATCTTACTACAGGGTTTTCGTTTCTTATAAGCTTAACATTCGGATAATTTTCAATGAAATGTTCAACCACGAGCAGCAAAGCGATTGCAAAGATGTAATAGCCGAAATTCACCGGCGGCTCTCCCTTGAAGAAGCCTCCCGGCTTGAGGGTTAGAATAGACTTCGTAATATACCATCCGTCCTCGGCGGTCAAAGCTCTAAACCAGATACCCATAAAGCTTACTATTAAAAAGACCGATCCCTTTCGTACGAAGGTTGAAAAAACACCAAACAACTTATGCACCTTTCGTAAAACAGGATTTAAAAACCGTTCGACCGCCAGCATAAATCCATTCAAGGCCCCCCATATTATGAAGGTATAATTGGCGCCGTGCCAAAGCCCACTGATCGAAAACACTATAATCAGATTGAGCAAATTTCGCGGTAAGCTTCTCCGGTTTCCTCCCAAGGGGAAATAGAGATAGTCGCGAAACCAGGTGGTCAACGAAATATGCCATCGTTGCCAAACCTCCTGAATACTTTTTGAGTTGAATAAAGGCCGCCTGAAGTTGGTCATGAGATCATAACCCATAACTTTCGCAGCGCCAATCGCTATATCGGAATATCCGGAGAAATCGCAATAAATCTGTACGCCAAAGAAAAAGGTGGCCACGAGCATGGAAAGACCGCTGTGATACTCCACGTTGTTGTACACTGCATCTACATAAACCGCAAGCCGGTCTGCAACCACAAGTTTTTTGATAAATCCCCATAACATGATCCGGAGTCCATCCACTACCCTTTCATACTTAAAATGCTTTTCCTCGTGAAACTGATGCAGGATGTTTTGCGGCCGCTCAATCGGTCCGGCCACCAGCTGCGGCCAAAACATTACGTAAAGCGCATAAATTCCGAAATGCCGTTCAGGTTTTTGATGCCCGCGATACACTTCAATGGTATAACTCATGGCCTGAAAAGTATGAAACGATAGCCCAACCGGTAGTAGTATTTCAAGATGTGGAATCGGGTTTTGATACCCAAAATCACCCATTAATGTGGTAAGATTATAGTTAAGGAAGTTATAGTATTTGAAAAACGCCAATACCCCGATATTGGCCACCAGGCTGATCACCAAAAATGATTTTCGTCGCTTGCCTTCCGAATTGGCAATATAAATGCCGGCGAAATAATCGACTACGATGGTAAATCCCAGTATCAAAATATAAATGGGCAGAAAATACATGTAGAAGTAGCAACTTGCTCCAAGTAATAATGCCCAGCGATATTTATGTTTTATGAGAAAAAATAGTGTGGTAACGATTATAAAGAAGGCAACAAAGACGAGCGAATTGAAGACCATCTAGTTTATTTTTAAAAAATTTCCCGCAATGATACAAAAAAATAACAGTAGCGGGAGGTGAATGAGCGATTGATTAAAAAAAATGAAAAACAGTCAAAATGTTTTGGTTATTACGGACATAAATTACTTTCTATCTGCCGGCTCAGGCAGACCGGAATTGAAATTTTCAAAAGCCAAATACGATGAATTTGTTGTTTTCGTTGTTTTCCATTAAAATACGAATCAGGAAATATCTTCATAAGCGGCTTTAAGTTCGTTATACGTGTGGCGGTCGTCATTTGCCTTTGCTAATTCCATTCCTTTTAAATACCATTCTTTTGCTCCCTCATTTTCATTCTGATGCTCCAATAATTTACCCAGATGATAATAAGAACCGATATATCCGGGCGAGTCGTGCAAAAGCGATTCAAAAACCTTTCTCGCCTCATCGAGCTCACCGGACTTTTGGTATTCGAGAGCAAGCGCGTGCCTTAAAAATTCGTCCCGAGGCGAATCCTTCAGCAAGGCCGAGATCCGCCCAATTCTGCTTTGCATGATCAAATATAGGTAAAGGAAGGGGATAAACAGCTGTGATCAGCCAAAAAAAAACCACCTGCAACGAGGTGGTTCTTATAATACAGAAACTATTTATTCGGGAGATGAGGTAGTGCCGTCTTTTTTGCGTTTGTGCTGGTTTCTCTTTTGAACCTTTTCTCTCTGTTCTTTGGTGAGAACATTATCGGCTTTCTTCTTTTCTTCCTGCCTTAATTTTGACAAACGTTCCTCTTTCTGAGCTTCAGTTAAGGAATTATCATTTTGAATTTTCAAACGCTGTTCTCTTGCTTCCCTGTGAATTTTTCCCATATCACGTTGTTGGTCGGCATTCAGGTCGAGCTCATCATAATTTTTCTTTGTTAGGCCTTTTTCACCCAGGTTATGTTTTGCGGCAGTATCCATATTAGAAACTCTTTCTCTTACCTTAGATTTTCTAATAGAATCCTGATTTTGTGCATTCGAAATGTTTGCAAAAAGAAAGAGCGCAAACACAGCTACCAGTAATTTTTTCATAATTAAATATTTGGTAGTTATGACATCGAAAATTTAGCCAGGTTTAATAAAATCGAACATTTTAGTTTTTTTTAGGATTAACTGAATCGAGCCGAAATGAAACCGGATATCAAATTTGCGAGACCGATATTGTTCAGAGTTTCTTCCTCGTTTTGAACCGGCTTAAAACATCGATAACCTGACTGTTTTGAAGGATGGATGGATTCAGGGCTACCATCTTTTTCACAAGTTTTGGAGCGGCATCGAGCGCTTCAAGCAGATAAACGAGCCCGGATTTTTGATTTCCTTCCGCAAACAAAACCGCGGCATACATATACATAAATATAGGCTTGTTATTGGTGGCTTTTAATGCCATCTGGCACTGGTGTCCGGCTTCTTCATAATAGCCCGCCCTGAATAAACAACGGATCAGGGTTTCCCACCCTTTAATATTGTGGGGTTTTGAACGAACGACAATTCCCAAATGCTGAATTGATTCCCGGTAACGCTGCAACTGCAAGTAACATTCGCCGATTGCGAGGTGAAATTCCGGCACGTTTTTTTTAATGCTGATGGCGTTTTCCAGCGGTTTGAGTGCCTGCAACCACTGTTTTTCATTGATGTAAGTCAATCCGATCTTATACTGCAACCTGCTGGCTTCGGGATTTAAATGACTTGCCTTGCGGTAATTAAACCGCGCCATTGGAAACTTTCCGATACGGTGATAACAGTGTCCGATCGCCTCATAAATTACTTCTTCCGGACGGGTAAGTTCTAAAACTTTTTCGAGCGTTTCGATCGCATCCTTGTATTTGCGTAGCCTGATAAATGCATCGCCCATATTGCGATAGGCATAATCAAATTTTTCATCAATTACCAATGCAAACTTATAGGCATCAATCGCTTTTTCAAACAACTTCAACCCCTGAAATGCCGCTCCAAGATTAAACCATGCCAACTCATTGTATGGGAAATCATCGGTTATCTTCTTGTGGAGGCTGATGCTTTCCTCGTATCTGCCCGTGCAGTCGGTCCAAAAACAGATCTTATAGAGCGCTTCCTCATTGTTTGGATCTTCGGTCAAAATCAACTGCAAACATTCAAACACTTTATCAAATGACTCATAATCTTCATACACATCGGCAAGCTCAAAAAGAAGTTCAAGCTTTTCTTCGCCTTCAAATTTAGATATTGCTTCTTCCAGCAGTACAACCGCCATTTCCTGCTGATCAAGGGCCAGAAATGCGTCGGTTTTTAAAATATAAATATTGATGTCATTACCATTGAGAAGAGCGGCCTGATCGAGAAAATCCAATGCCCGCTCATACTGTGCAAAGGCAATTAGAAGATCAGCTTTCTTGATCAGCAGGTGCGATGAAAAAGGGAAATATTCGAGGCCGGTATTGGCGGCAGTAAGTGCTTCACAGAGATTGTCGTGGTCATCATAGTAGTCGATGATATCCGAAAAAGCTTCCTCCTCAAGAAAAACATGCGACCGCCCTTTTTTTATGTTCTGGTATTGCCGCAACAATTCTTCGATATCATTTCGCTCGTTTTGCGATAAAGGTTCCTGCATATGGATTATTAATCTAAACTACTATTCAATTTAAACTTTTCCAAATCGAATGTAACAAATTTTAAAATCTGTCGTTTAATTAAAAGAAATGTTTGTAAAAACCTGTAAAAACGTTAATTTTGCGGTATAAAATGAAACGATCATTCAAATATTATAAGACTCTAATTGTAATTGCCTGTTTGTCAATTACTTGTCTATCCTTCGGTGCCTTCACCGGAAAAATTGACGGTCAGTCTGATCGTTTTAGCTTAAAGAATCTGCATGTAAACCGTCCGGTCTTCTTTTCTGATATCCGGTTAAACTCTTTTAGCCTCAATCGAAGTACCCAGTTCGGCCAATTAAAGGGCAACCAGTGGCAGTTGAACTCAATGATCAGGGTAGAAAATGGAAATACGACCTACGTTTATCCCTATAAATACAAGGTTAAGGTTCCGAAATTCAAAACGCCCACTCCTCCATCGAATGGCTTGCGATAATTTCGCTTTTTAAAAAAGTTCCGGGTCAGTTAAAACTCTGTAGCCAGTTGAAGGTATATCAAATTTGCTCTTGGGAATAATGTCCAAACTAATACTGGAAGCCGTGGACACAATGGTTCCATCTTTCGGACCGGTAATCTCATATTTCAATACCAATCCCGGAATCTGACCAAATTCATAGCTGTTTTCAGGCACTGCCGTATTCATTTTTGGCGTATAAAAGATGTTATACCGGGTTCCGTCTCCTAAAGTAAGAACTGCGTTTTTACATTCGTATCCCAATATATTTTCTGTTTTTTCTGTAAAGCTGATCTTCGAATTTTCAAACCGTTCGTTTTCCTTTTTCCAGTAGTCCCGAGGCAGGTTCATGAGGTATTTCTCGTTGCCGATCTCCTTCAACAAAACGATATTTTTTGTATTATTAATCAGCGTTTGGTGATAATTCACGCTTTGAAGATCGGTTCTGATCATCCTGCCTTTGAAATAGACCGTTTTGGTGGCGGCGTCGACAGCGCTGCCTGAAAGTGAATATTGAATAGTAACATCACTGACAATGACCGGCGATTGAGCACAAACTGTCAATGGGATAAAATAGAAAAAGATGTAGGAAATATTGAACTTCATATGCCGGGTAAATATACCGAAATCCGGGGAAATGAAATGGCGGATCAGCCCATGTAAACCCTCAGCAATTTGCTGCGTCGTCCTGACTTTAAGCGGGATATCGCTTTATCTTTTATCTGTCTAACTCTTTCGCGGGTGAGATTAAACTTCTCCGCTATATCTTCAAGGCTCAGCGGTGCATCAATACCGATTCCAAAGAAATCACAAACGATTTCTTTTTGCTTTTGCGATAAGGTTCTCAATGACCGGTCTATTTCCTTGGACAAGGATTCCTGATAGTTTAGCTTTTCATCTGAGAAAGTTGCATTCTCATTTACCATCACATCGAGCAGGGTATTTTCTTCGCCATCAGCGAGCGGTGTATCCACGCTGATGTGGCGAATCGAAACATTGAGGGCCAGTGAAACTTCGTCGGGATCTACTTGTAAGAAATCAGCAATTTCCTGTTCGGTCGGGCTTCTTTCAAATTGTTGTTCCAGTTCATGAAATGCTTTAATAATCCGATTCATAAATCCTACTTTATTCAGTGGCAACCTCACGATCCGGCTCTGTTCGGCCAATGCCTGGAGAATGCTTTGGCGAATCCACCAGACTGCGTAAGAAATGAATTTGAATCCCCTGGTTTCATCAAATTTTAAGGCAGATTTAATTAAGCCAAGATTTCCCTCGTTAATCAGGTCGGCCAGGGAGAGCCCCTGATTTTGATACTGTTTTGCTACAGAAACTACAAAGCGGAGGTTCGATTTAATTAGTTTTTCAAGCGCGTTTTGGTCTCCTGATTTTACTTTTACAGCGAGTTCAACTTCCTCTTCAGGCGGGAGAAGCTCCACTCTGCCAATTTCCTGCAAATACTTTTCCAGACTCGGGGACTCCCGGTTGGTGATCGATTTTGATATTTTGATCTGTCGCATAGCAAATGGTGTAATTAAGGTTAAGAATGTGAATTTGGTTCATAACAATGGTATAAGATGACTTAAAAAGTATCCGAAGTTAAAAAAAGCTTAATATACACCAAATTAATTTTTAATAGCGGAAAACGCTTATTCTTCCGGCGGGAGGAAAATATTTTTTAAAAATTTCTTCCCATTACAATTATTTGATATTATTGCAACTTCTGCGAGGCTCAGTTAAAAAAAGCAAAATGGCAAAAAAACAATTATTTACACTTGAATATCCTGTAAAATGTTCTCCCGTGATCTTATTCGAATTTCTGTCGACCCCCGCAGGAATGCAGGAATGGTTTGCCGATAAAGTCGACGAACGGGATCAGGTCTTCATATTCACGTGGAATGGAACTTCTGAAAAAGCCAAAGTAATTGAGAAAGAGCAGGATAAGTGTATCAAATACCAGTGGCTGGACGCTCCCAAGGATGAATATTTCGAGTTTAAGATTGAAAAAACGGAAATATCAAATCAAACCATCCTGATCATCAACGATTTCGCAGAGAAATCTGACATTAAAGATCAATCGCAGTTGTGGGATTACCAGGTTAAGGAACTTTTCCACCGCATCGGAAGCATCTAAGTGCCCGATAACGCTTCAGCAACCAAAATATCATAATTGTTGATAAAAAACCGATAGCTGTCTTCCCATTCGCGCAGAGAAATCTTCTTCGCCAGTTTTACAAAACCATCCGATTCAATTAAGTCTGACAAATTTCCGGCCGTAGCCGCTATAAAATTGTCGTCTTCAAAATGATGATGCCAGGGATCAGAATGAACGGATACAAACCAGTGCTTCCTTCGTTCCTCATTTTTTTGAAGATAGCTCAAAAGATTCTGTGCATCGGGGGTCTCTATAAATTCCGGAGATGAGCACATTGACGCTCATAAAATTTCCCCACCAAAACAAAGTTCTGATTGCAAAGAAGCCGTTTTTGCTGAAGTAGCGCGGATAATCCAGCATTACATAGGGAAGCATGAGATACTGTTCGCCCTTATAAATTTTTGGCGGAACAGCAACAACTTCGGAAGGCAAATACCCTCCGCTTGTGATAATTATATTTCTGTAATCAGAAGACAGCAGACCAAAAAGCTCAGACACCTTTTTTATGATGCGGTTCTTTGTTAAAATGACCTCTGCATTTTCAACCAATAATAATTCGTTTTTCGAAAGCTTTACATTTGCAGGAAACATACGAAAACTTTTAAAGTGTGCAATGTGGTAAAAAAACTTGACATCCTTATCATACGTTCCTTTATCGGACCATTTTTAGCCACCTTCCTCATTGCATTATTCGTTTTAACCCTGCAGTTTTTCTGGTTGTATATTGATGATCTCGTAGGAAAAGGCCTTGATCTCGGAACGCTGGCTTATCTTACCGGACTGGTTGCCATTACGTGGGTTCCACTCGCTTTGCCCCTGGCCTTACTACTTTCATCCATCATGACCTTCGGAAATCTTGGCGAAAGCTTTGAACTTGTGGCCATTAAATCAGCAGGCATATCACTGGTGCGGTTCATGCGGCCTTTGCTGATGGTTACCCTGCTGCTCAGCGGCGTTGCTTTTCTGTTTGCCAACAACATCATTCCGGTGGCCAACCTCAAACTGAATGCGCTCAAATATGATATCATTGTAAAAAAGCCGGCCTTCGACATCAAAGAAGGTGTGTTTTATGACAAGATTGAAGGCTATGTCATCAAAGTTGGGAAGAAGGATAAAGACGACAGCACCATTCATAATGTGGTCATTTATGAAAGGAACTACGGATTGCAAGACAATTTTATGATTGCCGAAAGCGGCGTTATGCGTATTACCCCGGATTCGAGATATCTTGAATTTGAATTACACAATGGCTGGAATTATCAGGAAAACGGCAACCGCTACACCACGAATACGGAATTTATCCGCCTTGGATTTAAAACCTACAAGAAGGAATTTGACCTGAGCAGTTTTAAGCTCAACCGGACGGGCGACAGCCTGTTTTATGATCCGAAAATGCTTACCCTCGGGCAGTTGAACTATGCCATTGATTCATTGGGAAACACCGATTCAATTTTTTTCCGGAAAACCAAAAAGGAATTAAACTACAATTTTTCGTTTGTGCGATATGCAGACAGCAGCTGGCCGCTGGCAAAGAAAAATGTGGTAGCTGATTTTGATAATTTTGCGGAAAAGATTCCCGATTCACTGAGGGGAGCGGTTTTCGACCGTTCTATTTCTTCCATCAATAATTCCAAAAGCATGCTTGAAATGCTGTCGTCGGATTATCAAAATCAGACGGCAATGGTGAGAAAACACTGGATAGAATGGAACCGCAAGATTTCGCTTTCCGCTGCCTGCCTCGTCCTTTTTTTGATCGGGGCGCCGCTTGGTTCCATCATCCGAAAGGGTGGTTTAGGAACACCGCTGATCTTTGCCATCGCATTTTTCGTATTGTTCAACATGCTGAACACTTTTGGAGAAAAATTTGCAAAGCAAGGCGTAACCAGTGTATTTTTTGGAATGTGGTTGAGTACGATCGTATTAATCCCAATTGCATTTTTCCTTATTTATAAAGCGATGCGGGATTCGCAATTGTTTAATAAGGAATTTTACTTCAGAGCATTTAAAAATTTAAGGAATTACAGTTTTTTCGGAAAGAATAAGAAAAATTGACAGCTGCGCAACAGGTTACTTTCCGGGAAAATCAGTATAAACTATTTAAGGAAAACAAAAAAAAAAAATGGTACAAAAAAGTTATTTAAAGAAAAAAGACGTTTGCAAAGTGAAGTTCAGTTTTAAACCGGAAGTGGCCGAAACTGTAGAAATCCGCGGTTTGAACAGCGATTGGGAAAACGCCGTTGTGATGAACAAGAAAAAAGACGGGAGTTTTTCCTGTGATGTTTCTTTACCAAAAGACAGTGTCCACGAATTCAAATACCTGGTAGATAATAAGTATTGGTTTAATGATGAAACTGCCGACAATGAAAATCCAAATATTTTCGGAGGCAGCAACAGCGTTCTCGAATTATAGTTTTTTCGTTTTTACCGTGAGAAAAGACTGCCTGCAGGCGGTCTTTTTTTATTCATAGGCCACATCCACAAACAAAAAACAGGACAGCTTTTTCAAACTGCCCTGTTTATGTTATTTCTTAAGACGACTACTCTCCTATTACTTCAAATTCAATTTCGGTGCTGTTACCATTGCCAAAATCAATTGAAGCCTTGTAAGTGCCGAGTTCTTTTACATCATCAACTATCTGGATGCGTTTACGATCAATTTCATATCCCTTCTGATCGCGGATGGCACGTGAAATCTGTAAAGGTGTAACACTTCCGAATATCTTTCCGCTGGTACCGGTTTTAGCGCCAATCTTGATCGGAGATTCTTTTAAAATGCCGACCACTTTATTGATTTCTGAAAGCATAGCGGCTTCTTTCTTTGCCTTTACTTTCAGTTTTTCTTCCATCTGCTTTAAATTGGTAGGATTTGCTTCTACCGCTAATTTTTGCGGGATGAGAAAGTTGCGGGCATATCCGTTCTTCACTTTAACGAGTTCGCCCGGCTGTCCGAGATTATCTACATCCTGAATTAATATAACTTCCATTTTGTTCTTATTAGTTCCCAGAGCCCAATCCAACCGGCTGAACTTATTTGTGGGTTCGCTCCTGTTTTATTGTGACTGTCTTTCTGACGCTGCAGAAATTAGGGAATGGTTACTAAATTTCTTTTTACTTTAAAAGATCCGTTACATAAGGCAACAATGCCATTTGACGCGCTTTTTTAATTGCATCAGAAACCTTACGCTGATATTTGAGTGAATTACCTGTTAAACGGCGGGGTAAAATCTTTCCCTGTTCGTTTAAAAATTTCTTCAAAAACTCTGTGTCTTTGTAGTCGATGTATTTTATTCCGTACTTCTCAAACCGGCTGAATTTCTTCTTTGGTTTTTCCTGTTTGATGGCGGTTAAATACTTAATCTCATTTGATTTTGCCATGATTTAAGCCTCCGCGTTTTCGGTTGAAGAATCTGTTACACCGCTTCTCTTTTTCTCATTGTACTCAACGGCGTATTTATCGAGTACCGTGATCATGTGACGTAAAACCTGTTCGTCGCGTAAAAATTGAATTTTCAATTTTTCATTGAGGTCGGATGGCGCCGTCATTTCCAAAACCCAGTAAATTGCTGTGGTTTTTTTCTCGACCGGGTACGCCAGTGATCTTAATCCCCAGGGGTTGCTGTGCACGATTTGTCCACCGTTTGCTTCGATAAAGTCGGTGTACTTTTTCTGAACAGATTTAAATTCTTCTTCAGAAAGCACAGGGGTAAAAATCACCATCAATTCATAATTTCTCATTAACCCTGATTTTTGTTTAAAAATATTAAAGTGCGCAAAGGTATGATTTTACGGCCGAAATAACCTCGTCTTTTTAGAAGAGATTTTCTAAGCTGAAAGAAGCACCGGTGCAAACTAAGCTTTATCCCGAAAAAATTCTTTAAAATCTGCAAAAATTATCATCTTTGCCACTGTCATCTGAATATGTTTTATTCTAAAGCAGGGTCATATTCAGCCTTTATTCACCAAACCAGTTATTCAGATGTCAGCAATTACCGGGGAAACAAAAAAGGTTACCACCCATACTTTACAGAAAATGAAGGCGAAAGGCGAAAAGATTGCGATGCTTACTGCCTACGATTTTTCCTTTGCTAAAATGATCAATGATGCCGGAATTGATGTGATTTTGGTGGGCGACAGCGCAAGCAATGTGATGGCCGGACATGAAACTACCCTTCCCATTACGCTCGATCAGATGATTTACCACGCGGCAAGTGTCGTACGCGGAAGCAACCGCTGCCTCGTAGTTGTGGACCTTCCATTCGGATCTTATCAATCTAATTCGCAGATTGCTCTGGCATCGGCCATTCGCATAATGAAAGAAACCGGCGCCCATGCCATTAAACTTGAGGGCGGAGAAGAAGTGCTTGACAGTATCAAAAGTATTGTATCGGCAGGCATTCCGGTTATGGGACATTTAGGGCTTACACCACAAAGCATTTATAAATTCGGAACCTACAACGTACGGGCTAAGGAAGAATCTGAGGCCAATAAACTCAAACAGGATGCGCTCTTACTTCAGGAAGCAGGCTGCTTCAGCCTCGTTTTGGAAAAAATTCCTGCCTCCCTTGCGAAAACAGTGAGCGAAAGCCTGCAAATTCCTACCATTGGAATTGGCGCCGGAAAACATTGCGACGGGCAGGTGCTCGTTATGCACGATATGCTCGGAATTAATATCGAATTCAAACCGCGGTTTCTCCGGCAATACCTCAACCTGCATGAACAAATTACCGGCGCAGTAAAACAATATATAACTGACGTGAAGGAAAAAGATTTTCCGAATGAACAGGAGCAATATTGATCTAACCGCGGTTTCCGGTGATTGAACGACGGCTGCGGCAATAAAGCGCTGGATTTCATTCTACCTTTAAAACTTCTACCGGCTCAATTTTACCCGCCCTTATTGTTTGGGAAAGAACGGTGAGTAATCCGACTGCGGCCACAAGGCTAAAGCCGAGGGCGGTATTTATAAAACTCAAATTAACCTGATTCCCCATTTCCTGTTTTAATAAATTACCGCAAAACAAACCCGCCGGAATGCCAATAAGTCCGGCAATCAGGATAAGAATAGCAAAGCTTCTGGTGACGGTCCATACCAGTTTTTTGTTATTCGCTCCCAATACTTTTCTTATACCCATTTCTTTAGTCCGTGTTTCTACGGAATAACTGGCGATTCCTAAAATACCGAGGGCAGCAATTGCCATGACGACGAGCGCAAAGAATCCGAAAAAGCCGATTCTCTCTCTGCTGCTTTCGCCTGAATAACGATCTTTCAGGTTATGGATATTTGCGGTTTTTCCCGGAAACCGGCTCTTCCACAGCGTTTGAATGGCCAGCGTGGCGGCTGGTTCTGCATTGGGCTTAATTTTGATAACCAACGTAGCCATTTCACCGGGCAGATACCGGTATATCAAAGGTGACGGCTCATCAAAAAACTGATCAGGCATAATTCCGATCACGCGTACATAGGATGAGTCTAATAGCAGGTTTTGTCCCACCAAACTTTCGGCTCCGGGCTTTAATAATTTCGCCGCAGATTCATTTACCAATACATATTGTTCGGCATTCTTAGGCATGTTTTTGGGAAAATTTTGTCCGGCCTTCAGGTTGATTCCTTCGGTTTCAATAGTTTTCGGATTAATGCTAACATAGTTGATTTTCAGGGTTTTATCATCAATCTGAACGGTAGTTTTGTCCGTTTTGAAAGCATCGTAATACCAGTTGGTGGCGTAGGTTGTTTCTACCTGGTTTAACCGGCTTATTTCGGTTTCCAGATTCGCGTATTCTTCACCCTTCAAATCCAAAGTCAAAACATTGGAAGGTAAAGTTGAGCGAATGAGGGCATTGTTTTTCAGTTCGTAGTCCGTCAATACCACAAAAAATATCATCAGCATGGCCGCAACGGAAAATTGCAGTACGACTAATATCTTATAGAAAGAAACAGACTGAAACAACCGGAGATTTTTCATTCTCCGCAAGGTTTGTACCGGCTTAAAGGCCGACAATAGCCAGGATGGAAGTGCGCCTGCAACCAGGCCGGTGATCACCGCATAGGCTAACAGGCCCGAAATTAAAATTAAATCCCACGAGAAGGTGACATCCATATCAGGGATATAGTTCATTAAGATGCTCACACATGGCACAGTAAACAACAATGCAAGCAGGGAAACGAGGGTCGATTCGGTTAAAAACTGACGAACAATTTGTCCCCTTGTTGCGCCAATGGTTTTACGGATACCAATTTCCTGCGCCCTTGAGAAGGCACGCGCCAATGCGAGGCTCACGTAATTAAATGCTGACAGGAGCGTTAGGGCGAGAATTAGAAACAGCTGTGTTTTAATGCCGTCCCAATCCACACCTGCATTGGGGTCATTCATTATGTTCCCGGTTCCTGGTGTAATATCTTCTACCCGGTGCGCCAAAAACTGAAGGCGACTGTTATCCAGTTTCCGGCTAAGGTTTTGAAGTGATGTATTGAGCTGATTTATGTCATCTTCAGATTGTAAACGGGCATAGATCGCACAACTTTTGAAGTTGTTCCAATTCTGCGACAGATTATTTATCGATCCTTTCTTTTCAAGCAATTCGGCCGCCCGGATCGAAAGCATGGCCTCGATAGGAAGATGTGTTTCCAAAGGCGGGTCCTGGATAATTCCACCGACGGTATAAGAACCAAGATTTTCAAATTGCACCGTTTGCCCTAACGCATTGGCTTCGCCAAATATCTTTTTTGCAGTTCTTTCGCTTAAGAAAATTGAAGCGGGATTGTCCGCAAGACTTTGCGCATTACCGGATAACAATTTGAAGCCGAAAACCTGAAAGAAAGAAGGCTCCGAAAACTTTATGTCCACAGGTACATCACCGCCCTCAGTTTGTAAATTATATTTTCCTGCAAGGCGTACGCTTACTGTTTTTTCAACAGAAGAGATATTGTGAAGCAGAGGCGCCAGTGGCAAGGGCGTTGTTGCCCATTTCGTTTGTTCACCCTCTTTTGTTTCCTCGGTTAGTATGCGTACAATACGGTTTAATTCAGGATGAAAATGATCTGTATCGAAAGTGGCTTTGAGGCTTGTAAAAAGGATAATGCCAACCGCCATACTTAATGACAATCCCAGGATGTTGACAATTGAAAAAAGTTTGTTTTTCCAAAGTGTTCGTACAGCGATTTTCAGATTATTCTTAATCATTGCTTACCGTTTTGGATTTTCATGAAATCAGGTGTATCCCTACATCTCTAAGGAACAACTCTTATTTGAAAGCCCAACCGTTTTATTTATAAACGGTTAGAAAATCCGGCTCAGCGAATCTATTCGGTTTTGACATTGTGCGATTTTGATACCCCGCAGGAAGGAATATTGGTGGCTGGCGTGTTCCTGAATCTGACACGAGCCGAAGTCGAAAATGTAATACTTTACAACCCTGTTTGGTTACAATATACGCTTCTGCCCTACGGTTTCTGAGAAGTAGACAGGAGACGGATTTTTCAATTTGCCGTTTTATTTGCAACAGTCAGGGCCGCAACAACTTTCTTTTTCGTCGACCGGCTTTTCCGCATAAACCGTAATGCTCCTGATTCCCGTACCCGAACTCTTGAAATCCGCGAGTTGTTCGTCTGAAAGATATTGCTTTAGAATGTCATCGGGCACAATGATCATTTTATCCTTTTGAACGTTGACGTTTTTAAAACCATTTGCTTCAATCAATTCTAGATAAAATCGCCTCTGAATGGCGCCTGCTACACAACCGGCATACATTTCAGCAGCTTCTCTGATCTCTTTTGGGAGTTCACCTTCCAAAACGATGTCAGAAACAGAAAAATGGCCACCAGGCTTTAGCACACGGTAGATTTCTTTAATCACCCCATCTTTATTGGGTACAAGGTTCAGCAC
>JAFAEW010000013.1 GCA_023423835.1 Bacteroidota bacterium
TTGCTTGTCAACGGCAATTAATGCTATCAGAAGTTACTGTCCGCTTATTTATTTTTAGTTTCCTTCATCAGGTCGATAAACTCATCGAACAGGTAACGGCTGTCATGCGGGCCGGGAGTACTCTCAGGATGATATTGCACACTGAAGGCCGGTTTGTTTTTCATCCGGATGCCTTCGATGCTTTCATCGTTGAGGTTTACATGCGTGATCTCGATGTTTTCGTTTGACCGCACTGCTTCCGGATCTATTCCAAAGCCGTGATTCTGCGTGGTGATCTCGCATCTTCCGGTGATCACATTTTTTACCGGATGATTCAATCCGCGGTGGCCGTGATGCATCTTGAAAGTGGGAATGCCATTGGCAAGTGCCAGAAGCTGGTGTCCGAGGCAAATTCCGAAAACCGGTTTGTCTTGTTGCAGAATCTCATTGAGGGTATCAACCGCTTCCGGCATAGCGGCAGGATCGCCTGGTCCGTTTGAAATGAAGTAGCCGTCAGGATTAAAGGCAGCCAGCGTTTCAGCTTCTGTTCCGGCAGGAAAAACCTTTGCGTAAACGCCGCGTTGAACGAGTGAGTTAAGAATGTTTTGTTTGATGCCGTAATCCATCACAGCCACCTTAAATGCGGCATCCGGATCGCCTTTTTCATACACCTCGGTTGTGCTCACAACACTCGCAAGCTCAAGTCCGGCCATGTCCGGGACCTGCTGCAGCATTTGTTTTAATTGCTCTACATCCAGGATTTCTGAAGAGATAATACAATTCATAGCACCGGCTTCGCGGATATGTATCACGAGTGCACGGGTGTCAACGCCTTCAATTCCAACAATTTTATTGTCACGGAGATATTCGTTCAGTCCACCCATTGCCTGGAAGCGGGAGAATTTTTCCTCAAGATTTCTGGCAATCAGACCTTTGATCTTTACCGAATTGCTTTCATTATCGGTCTTATTTACGCCATAATTTCCAACGTGTACATTATTCATTACCAATACCTGCCCGTAGAAGCTGGGATCGGTGAAAACTTCCTGGTAGCCGGTCATCCCGGTGGTGAAGCAAATTTCGCCCGATGTTGTTCCAATCATTCCAAAAGCCTTGCCGTGAAAAACCGTTCCATCGGCCAATAATAAAACTGCAGGTTGTTGTGATGTTGACATTTTATCCAAAGTTTTCGATTTTCAAAAATCCGGGTTTTTTAGGGCGCTGCAAAGGTAAGTCGATTCGGGTGCTTTTTGAAGGATGGGCGAAAAAAAAGGCAAAACCTTAAGAGTTTCGCCTTTTCAGATCGTTTTATCTGCATCTTATTCAGCTGACGTTTTTTCTTCAGTGGAAGGAGCAGAAGCTTCGGGTTGAACCGGAGTTTCTGTGTTTTCCTGAGGAGTGGCAGTTTCAGCAGTTGTTGCTGCTTTTTTCCCGCCGCGACCGCGTCTTGTTCTTTTTGCCGGTTCTGCCTGTGTTCCGATGCCTTTTCCGTAGATCTCATTGAAATCAACCAGTTCGATCATGGCAAGTTCTGCATTATCACCGGGACGTGTTCCCAGTTTAATGATTCTTGTATAACCGCCCGGTCTTGCAGCTACCTTAGGTCCCACAACCGTAAACAATTCCTTTACGGCCTGTTTGTTTCTGAGATGGCTGAATACCAGTCTGTGCTGATGCATAATTTGTGGTGCATCTTCATTTTTCTTGGTCTTTGTGATCAATGGTTCAAGAAAAGTGCGTAAAACCTTTGCCTTTGCAATGGTGGTTACGATTCTCTTATGAAGGATCAGTTGGCTGCCGAGGTTGGCAAGCATCGACTCTCTGTGCGCTTTTGTTCTGCTGAGATTGTTGTTTTTGTCTCCGTGACGCATGACGTTTTATTTTTTGAGCTTATACCGTGTCAGGAATTATAAGCTTTTCTGCCCGAAAGCAGTGTTATTGAAATTGATTGTGCTGATTATCTGTCGAGGTCGTCTAAACCTAATTTTCCGAGGTCCATTCCAAAATGTAATCCTCTTTCGTTCAGTACCTGTTCGATCTCGCTAAGGCTTTTCTGTCCGAAGTTTCTGAACTTCATCAGATCTTCCTGTTCGTATTGAACCAGTTCGCTCAGTGAATTGATCTTTGCTGCTTTCAGACAGTTGAATGCCCTTACAGACAGATCAAGGTCTTCCAATGGCGTTTTCAATACTTTGCGTAACTGTAATACCTGTTCATCCACCACATCTTCCTTCTTATCTTCTTTATTATCGAAGGTGATGTTTTCATCGGTAATGATCATCAGGTGCTGGATCAGAATGCGTGAAGCTTGCTTTACGGCTTCTTCCGGATTGATGGTTCCGTCGGTATGCACATCGAGAACGAGTTTTTCGTAGTCGGTTCTCTGTTCTACACGGAAGTTTTCAATCGCGTAACGTACATTTTTAATCGGCGTATGGATGGAGTCGATCGGAATAGATCCCAAAGGCGCATCTTTTACCTTGTTTTCTTCTGCGGGAATATATCCTCTTCCTTTTCCAATGGTAAGTTCAATATCCAGTCTGGCAGAAGGATCCATCGTGCAGATCACAAGATCAGGATTCATTACCTCAAAGCTCTGGGTAGCAGTGCCGATCTGTCCGGCGGTGAATTCAGTCTTATTTTTGATGCTGATCATCACCTTTTCGTTGGTAACGTCGAAATCAACCTTTTTCTTCAGGCGCACCTGTTTGAGGTTGAGGATCATTTCCGTTACATCTTCGGTAATACCGTTGATGGTTGCAAATTCATGATCAACGCCTTCGATTTTTATGCCTGTAATAGCATAACCTTCCAGACTGTTGAGCAATACACGGCGAAGTGCATTACCAATGGTTAAACCATATCCTGGTTCTAAAGGGCGAAATTCAAATTGGCCTTCAAAGTTGTTTGACTTCTGCAACACAATTTTGTCGGGCTTTTGAAAGTTTAATATGGCCATATTAAAACTTGATTTTATTTTATTTTTTATGCTCCTTTTACAAGGAATTTTACTTTACTTTCTCGCCGGATATCAGCCGGCCGGTCACAATGATTATTTAGAATACAATTCCACAATCAATTGTTCTTTGATATTTTCCGGAACACTTTCACGCTCAGGGAAGGTTACGAAAGTTCCTTTTTTCTCCTGATCATTCCAGTCGAGCCAGCTGTATTTCGGATTTTTTCCCCTGATCATTGAAGTGAGGGAGGAGTTTCCGCTGCTTTTTTCTTTCAGGGTGATGGTATCGCCCGGTTTCAATTGATAAGAAGGAATATTTACAACGGCATCGTTAACCATAATGTGTTTATGGCTTACGAGCTGACGGGCTGCCGGTCTTGAAGGCGCAATTCCAAGGCGGTAAACGGTATTATCAAGCCTTGATTCAAGGATCTTGATAAGGTTTTCGCCGGTAACGCCTTTTACGCGCTGAGCCTGTTCGAAGGTGTTGCGGAATTGACGTTCCAAAACACCATAGGTATATTTTGCTTTTTGTTTTTCCTTAAGCTGTAAGGCGTATTCTCCCAGTGTTTTACGTTTTCTGGTTGCGCCATGTTGTCCCGGGGGAAGGCTGTTCTTGGTTAACCATTTTCCATTTCCCAGGATAGGTTCGCCGAAAATACGGCTGATCTTTGTTTTTGGACCTGTGTAACGTGCCATAATTGTTTTTTGATTTTTTATTGATCGTGTGGCATCGGTAAAAATCTAAAATAAATGCCAGACGCTGTTGGGAGCATGGCTCCCGGATTTATTAAAATGGATTATACTCTTCTTTTCTTCGGAGGACGGCAACCGTTATGTGGTAAAGGTGTAACGTCTTTGATCATGGTTACTTCCAAACCGTTTTGAGCGAGTGAACGAATGGCGCCTTCGCGACCTGAACCCGGTCCTTTCACAAATACATCCACCCTTTTCAGTCCTGCATCTACTGCAACTTTTGCTGCGTCCTGTGCGGCCATCTGAGCGGCATAAGGTGTATTTTTCTTTGATCCGCGAAATCCCATTTTACCGGCTGATGACCAGCTGATAACCTGTCCCTGCTTGTTTGTTAGCGAAACGATGATGTTGTTGAAAGTGGCATTGATGTGCGCATCTCCGTACGCATCAACTTTTACTACTCTTTTTTTTGCAGCCGTTTTTGCGCTGCCCTGTGATTTTGCCATAATTGTTTTTGAGGTATTCTGTTATTAAAAAACCTGCTTCGGCAGGCACCCCTTCATTCTCCCCTCAGTTTTAAGGATCCAAATGAACCGGGATTTAAATATAAAAGGGGTGTATATGGTTAATACACACCCGATTAATTATTTCTTAGGCGCTTTCTTTTTACCGGCAACTGTCTTACGCTTACCTTTTCTTGTACGACTGTTGGTACGGGTGCGCTGACCGCGAACCGGGAGTCCTTTACGATGGCGAAGACCGCGATAGCACGCAATATCGAGCAAACGCTTGATGTTGGTTTGCACTTCACTGCGAAGCTGACCTTCTACCTTAAACTCATTGGTAATGATGTTGCGGATAGCAGCAAGATCGTCATCTGACCATTCATTTACTTTCTTGTCATAACTGATATTAGCCTTATCAAGAATATAACGGGCTGTTGAATTTCCAATACCAAAAATATAGGTCAATCCAATTTCACCTCTTTTATTTTTTGGTAAGTCTATACCGGCAATACGAGCCATATTTCTGTTTTATTTTTTTTTGTTCAATAATTATCCCTGGCGTTGTTTGAAACGTGGATTCTTTTTGTTGATTACGTAAATCTTTCCTTTCCTGCGAACGATTTTGCAATCGGCACTGCGTTTTTTTACTGATGCTCTTACTTTCATGACTTGTTTTTTTTCCGGCTCATTGATGAGAACCTGCTATTAACCTTTATTTATACCTGAAAATAATTCTACCTCTCGATAAATCGTAAGGACTGATTTCAACCCCAACCTTATCGCCCGGCAAAATCCTTATGTAATTCATCCGCATTTTTCCGGATATTGTAGCCAATATTTCATGCCCGTTCTGCAGTTTAACTTTAAACATGGCATTACTCAATGCTTCTATAATTACTCCATCCTGTTTGATCAACGGTTGTTTCGACATAATTTTTTGGGAGCGCAAAGATACCTATATATTGGAAATAAGAAAAATTTTCTTAGAAAAAATTATCCGGCTCCGCTTTCTTCTTCCTAAAAAGGAGTTAAAAGTTGAGGAATTAGCATCGCTATCTCTCTCCCAAAGTTGTGCTTTGCAAATATCGCATAGGAATTCATCACTTCAGCCGTTCTGCTTGAATTATGGTATAGAAATTGAATTTTTGATAAAAAAAAGACCATGAAGAAAGGATTTGTTACCATGTTGATCGTGGCATTGTTTTCCACCCTTGGCTGTACCCGCAATGCCATTACGGGCAGAAACCAGTTGAACCTGGTATCCGAGGAGGCCCTCGAAGCCACAGCCGCCACCCAATACCGGCAATTTTTGTCTGAAAACAAAGTTGTAAGCGCATCCAACGACAAGGACGCGGAAATGGTGAAAAGAGTAGGATCGCGTATCGCCAACGCAATTACGAGATATTATAATGAAAAAGGACTTTCACATGCCCTCGACGGATATAAGTGGGAATTTAACCTGGTGGATAATAAGGAGATCAATGCCTGGTGTATGCCCGGCGGAAAAGTAGTGGTGTACACCGGCCTGCTTCCCGTAACGCAGAATGAAGCGGCGCTTGCAATTGTGCTCGGACATGAGATCACTCACGCAGTGGCGGGCCACGGCCGGGAAAGGATCAGCCAGGTGTACCTTGCACAGGGCATTCAGGTGGCCGGCGATATAGCCCTGGGAAGCAATCCGAAAGCGCTGAACATCTTTGATGCGGTTTTCGCTCCCTCAGCGCAAATTGGTGTTTTGCTGCCCAATTCGAGAATGCAGGAGCTCGAAGCCGATCATTACGGACTCATCTTCGCGGCGATGGCGGGTTACAATCCCGAAGTGGCGATCCCCTTTTGGGAAAGAATGCAAAAACTCGGTGGATCAAAACCTCCGGTGTTCCTGAGCGATCACCCCGCCGATGCAGACAGGATCCGGGAACTGAAAAAATGGATGCCGGAAGCATTAAAATATTATACTCCCATTAAGGATTGATTTGCAGGAATTTATCAGAAATGAACGGTAATTGCGACAGTTGGGGTTGGTTTATTCAAAAAAATCCCGTAATTTTGCATTTCCGTTCTTTTTAAACCTTAATTTTTTAAGGATGTCAAATCAAAATATTTTCGAAAAATTACAAATGAAAGATGAGAAGAACCTTTTAATCCAGGGACTTCCCTCTTCAATCGAGAAACAATTTGCAAAGCTATCCTATTCAAAGAATGTAACACCTTTGCTGAGATCACGGAAAATAGATTTCGCACTGATCTTTGCCGTAAACAGCAATCAGCTGAATGGGATTTTGAAGGATGTTTTTCCGGCCTTACACGATGAAAGTAAGTTATGGATCGCCTATCCGAAAACTGCCAGTAAAATAGCAAGTGATCTGAATCGCGACTGTAGCTGGGATTTTTTGTGTGAACATGAATTTATGGGATGCCAGGAAGTCACACTGGACCACGTGTGGACAGCCCTGCATTTTCAGAAGTTTGAAACCGTACCCGAAAAGCCGAAATCCTCCAGTAAAAGATCAAAAATGGAACTCGCCTGAAATAAGGCAGTCTGAAAAATACGTACTCCCGGCGATTCTTTTCCGGGAGTTTTTTTGTGCTTATTCCATCTGAAACCCTGTCCATACACTGCTTAAAATACTATCTTGTGCAAAAAAAGTATTGGAAAATTTATCGACAGTTCAGGAATTGTTGGGTCAAACGGACATTTATCTGATCGACCAGATCTTGAAGGGCCGTTACAGATCAACCGATAAGATTCTCGATGCAGGCTGCGGCGGTGGCAGAAATATGCAATGGTTTTTGATCAATGAGATGGAAATTTACGGCGTAGATTCAAGGCCGGAAATTATTTCGGAAATGAAGAAGCGCTATCCTCTTTTGCCCTACGACCGGTTTCAGGAAAGCCTGGTGGAGGAAATGCCGTTTGAAGACGGATATTTTCAGCACATAATCAGCAGTGCTGTTTTACACTTTGCGCAAGATATTGTTCACTTTAAGAAGATGTTTGCTGAAATGCTGCGCGTATTGCAGCCGGGTGGCAGCTTCTTTATCAGAACCGCCTCAGACATCGGCATCGAAGACAAGGTGGAAGAATTAGACGCAGGCGTGTTTCGCATCCCGGATGGATCAAACAGATTTTTAATAACAAGAAGGCTATTGACGGAACTGCGGGCAGAATTTCAGTTTTCGTACCTGGAACCGGTAAAGTCTGTGAATGTGAATGATATCAGAAGTATGAGTGCGTTGTTGTTGAGAAAAAGCTGATAGAAGATGAAAAACATATTTTCCGGTCTTGCAATTTTCGTTGTGATCTCGCTTGCCGCATCCTGCTCACCTAAAGTGGTGGAGACGGGAAAAGCGTCTTATTATGCGGATAAGTTCAACGGCAGATTAACCGCCAATGGAGAAGTATTTCGTCAGCGGAAGAAAACCGCCGCAAGTAAAACCCTGCCCTTCGGAACCAAGGTGAAGGTGACGAATTTGTCTAACAATAAAACGGTAAAAGTAAGAATAAATGACCGCGGACCGTTTGTAGCTGGTCGAATCATCGACCTGAGCAAGAAGGCGGCAAAGAAAATCGGGATGATAGAGGCGGGGGTGCAGGAGGTGCGGTTGAAGTATAGGGCGACGGAGAAAAAATAGGGGATTGGGGCTGGCGCTGACGGATCCGGTTTTGAATCCCGGCCCTGACGGACTGGGCTGTGGAATGTCGGGCTTTCAGCCCTGGTCGGCGCAAATCAGGAGGAACATCGTGGCTTTTGTCCCGGCCCTGACGGACCGGGCTATAGAATGCCGGGTTTTCGGCCCTGATTGATGCGAATATCGGGGAACCATCGCGGCAATTGTTCCGGCCCTGACGGACCAGGCTGTGGAATGCCGGCCTTTCAGCCCTGGTCGAGGCGAATATCGGGGAACATCGTGGCTATTCCCGGCCCTAACGGACCGGGCTATAGAATTTCGGGCTTTCAGCCCTGATTAATGAGAATCGGGAGGAACATCGCGGCTATTGTCCCGGTCCTAACGGACCAGGCTATAGAATTTCGGGCTTTTAGCCCTGATCGAGGCGAATATCGGGGAACCATCGCGGCTATTGTCCCGGCCCTGACCGACCGGGCTGTGGAATGCCGGGCTTTCAGCCCTGGTCGGGCGAAATTAGGTGAACGGTCGGCCGAGGACCGGAAGTGCATATTCTAAATGTTTGATGGATGGCCGATGGAAAACAAAAAAGCCCTGAAAATCAGAGCTTTAAAGTCGGGAAGACAGGATTCGAACCTGCGACCCCCTGGTCCCAAACCAGGTGCGCTACCGGCCTGCGCTACTTCCCGTTTTTTGCGGGCACAAAAGTACGGGCAGGAGTTGAATTGTCAAAAAAACTTGCTATTTTTATTTTATAAAAATACGGTAAAACTTCCGGTTGTTTCAGGAAAAAGTAATAGATTTGTTGAAATTGATTCTTTAAATATGAAACTTTACCAAACACAGGTATTGGAAGATATTCCTTCAGAAATCAATGAGTCTGAAATTCTCTATTTTCTTCAAACTAAAAAAGTTAATGAAGATCATGTGAATGCATTAAAATCACTTACGGGTTTAAATGACGATATCATCTCAGGCTGGCTCAATCTCAGCGTTAAAACCTTTCGCGAATACCGCAAACCAAAAACCATTATCAGGGGAAATACCAAAGAACATATCGTTCTTTTACTGGCCCTGTTAAAACATGGAAGAGAGATTTTCGGTTCTGCAAAGGCATTTGATAGCTGGCTTAATACAAACAACTTTTATTTCAACGGTCAAAGTCCCGAATCGTTTCTAAATACAATCACTGGCATAAAGTTCGTCGACAACCGTTTAACTGCCATGCAGTTTGGAGATAATGTGTAGCAATGGAGGTTTTTAGAATTAGCATTGAAAAATATTCCAATCAACTGATTTCCTCCGGAAAGGCAAACCGCTGGAATTTTGATGGTGAATTTGTTTTTTATACCGCTTCTTCCCGATCTCTCTCGACCCTGGAATTGATAGTTCACCGTTCTTCTGTTGTGCCCGCGGAGAATTTTAAAGTTATGGTTATCTCCATTGCCGATGATGATCACTTGTATAAGCAGATTAAACTTAGTGAGCTTCCGCAAAGTTGGCGCAGCCTTGCTGCCTATTCAAAACTGCAATCGGTCGGATCTGAATGGATCCAAACCGGTGAATCCCTGGTGCTGAAAGTGCCTTCTGCGGTGATCCCGCAGGAATACAATTTTGTTATCAATACCCGTCATCCTGAATTCCATAAAAAAGTGCAATTGATAAGAGCGGAGCCGTATTTCTGGGATCAAAGATTATTTAAAAGGTAGTTTTTGTTTGCTATTTCACGGTATCATTCCAAACAATTTTCTTTTATTTCCGTACATTCATAGAAAAATTTTATCGGTTGAATAGAACAATTATCATAACCGGCGCCAATGGCAATCTCGGTAAGGCTGTCGTATCGGTTTTTCTTGCCAGCGACTGGAATGTAATCGGTCTGATCCGGAAGGAAACGGAAAGGAACAGCCTGCCCGCTCACGAAAAGCTCGATCTGAGAGTGGTGGATCTAATGGAAGAGAAAGCGGTAATTGAACTGGTGGAAACGCTGATCGGCGAATATAAAACGATTGAAGCCGGAATTCTCACCGCCGGCGGATTCAGGATGGGAAATCTGGGGAATACCGGATCTGAACTGCTGCAACAACAGATTGATCTCAATTTTAAAACAGCTTATCATGTTTGCCGGCCACTTTTTTTGCACATGATCAACAACAATTCGGGACGAATAATATTTATCGGAAGCCGTCCTGCCCTGGAAGCGCAGCGCGCAAAATCGGCCCTCGCATATGGATTATCGAAATCACTGTTATTTACCTTATCGGATATCCTCAATAAGGAAGCGGCAGGATCGAATGTAGCGTCGTCGGTTATCGTTCCCGATACCATCGACACGCTGGAAAACCGTAAAGAAATGCCGGATGCGGATACTTCACATTGGGTAAAACCGGAAAAAATCGCGGAAATTATGGCGTTTATCACTTCGGACATAGCAGCGCCGCTCAGGGGCGGAGTTTTTAAAGTTTATGGATGAAAGCGCAGGATCGTTCCATTGCCGCATCAATTTTCAGAAAAATCGGGCTCAGCAAAACTTTCGTTCGCCGGTTTCGATGCAATCCGTAGGGCAGGTAATCCGATTCTGCGGTTGAAAAACGAGGCAGTAGCAAGGCCGATCAGGCTTCCGAGTAAGGCGCCCCCCAATACATCCAGGGGATAATGCACTCCCACATACAATTGACCATAACAAATTGTGGCCGCCCAAAAGAACAGCAAATAGCCCCATTTTTTAAAATAATCCTTCATCGTAAAAAATACGAAGCAGGCAACACCGAAATGGTTGGTGGCGTGGGAGGATGTGAAACTTCCGCTGGATGGGCAACGGTTTAATAACAATCTTACGTAATCGCCAATCACCGGATCACTGCAGGGCCTTGGCCGGTTGAAGTAATTTTTCAGAAAAGTGCTGCTTACCTGATCAGTAATTACCACCGTCAGGATCAGGCCGACCATCCACGGCCAGGCTTTCCACCCAAAATTCCAAAACAGGAGAAATACGAGAAAGAAATAAAGCGGCACCCAGGTTGTGGCTTCCCGCCACCAGGGGAAAATCCGGTCCAGAAAAGGCGATGTCCATTCCGTATTGATCTGCAGCAACAAATATTGATCCCAGCTATTAAGATGTGCCCACACAATTTGCCACCAGTGGATGGTTGTTGCCTCTAATAAAATCATGAGCGAAACTAATTAGTATTACGGCTGCAAAGATATTTTTAATGTTATTTTTGCACCCAATGAATAAATTAAGAATACCAAGATATATTCAATGGATCTTATTGACCGGTATTATTTTTTTAATACTGATGAGCTTGTTGAGACTTGGTTTTGTGCTCGCCTTTAAAAGTCCGTCCACTGCTTCTGTAGATCTGACAGGCGCTTTTTTGCTTGGACTCCGGTTTGACCTGCGGATGGTTTGTATTATGGCGCTCGTGTTTTTTATTTTGGGAAGCATTCCCGCATTGCATCCGCTCGACAAAAAATGGGGAAAGAGAATCAGCTTTTGGATCTGGGTACTGGTAATCATCGTTTTTGCCTTGTTTTATGTGATCGATTTTGCCAACTATGCTTACCTCTCCCAACGGGTTACCGTAAACCTGCTCACGTTTTTACAGGATGCGCGAATTTCCGCCGGTGTGGTTTGGCAAACTTATCCCGTCATAAAAATAATTGTCGCACTGATCTTGTTATGTTTTGCCCTGCTTGCCATCATCACCTTCACCTACAATGTGGTATTGTCGAAGCCAAAAACTGCCACGAGAAAATCGAGGTTTTTCTGGTCGCTGATATTTTTCCTGTTACTGGGACTGGGTATTTTCGGAAGGTGGGGACAATATCCGTTGCGCTGGAGCGATGCCTTTGTCTTTGGAAATGATTTTGCTGCCAATGTATCCCTCAATCCGTTTGAATCGTTCTTCAGTTCATTTCAATTCAAATCCTCAACCTATGATCTGGAGAAGACGCGGGCTGCTTATCCGTTTATGGCCAACTATTTGAATGTTGATCATCCCGACATCAATACTTTAAATTATGACCGTTCATTTACTGCCTCCGATTCAATAACGGCGAAGCCGAATGTGGTATTGGTAATCTGCGAATCGTTCAGCGCTTATAAAAGTTCGATGTACGGCAACCCGTTAAACACCACGCCTTTTTTTGCGGATATGTGCGCCAACGGGATCTTTTTCGACCGCTTTTTCACGCCCACTTATGGCACCGCAAGGGGCGTTTGGGCGGCATTGACGGGCGTTCCCGATGTGCAACTTGTAAACACCTCCACCCGTAATCCTGCCAGTGTTGATCAGCATGTATTGATCAATGATTTTGCGGGATATGAGAAAATGTATTTCATCGGAGGCAGTACGAGCTGGGCAAATCTGAGAGGATTGCTGACCGATAATATCAAGGGCTTACGGCGTTATGAGCAGGACGATTTTGATGCACCCAAACTCGACGTCTGGGGCGTGAGCGATAAAAATCTTTTTTTGGGAGCCAATAAAGTGTTGGCGAAGGAAACCAAACCGTTTTTTGCTGTCATCCAAACCGCCGATAACCACCGGCCTTACAGCATTCCAAAGGAAGATCTCAAGCGTTTCAAGCCGCTGAAGGTTTCGAAAGACAGCCTGAAGAAATACGGATTCGAAAGTGAGGATGAATACAATGCCTTCAGATATACCGATTATTGTTTTAAGGTATTTATGGAAACCGCGGCAAAGGAAGCGTATTTCAAAAACACCATCTTCGTTTTTACCGGCGATCATGGTATCAGAGGAGATGCGGGGGAAATGTTGCCAAAGGTTTGGACCGACCAGGGATTAACCTCAGAACACGTTCCGTTTCTGATTTACGCGCCGGCATTTTTGAAACCCGCCCGGCATTCGTACCTCGGCTCGCAGATCGATATTTTGCCCACGATCGCTTCTTTGTGTAATATCACCCATACCAATACCGCCCTGGGAAGAAACCTGTTGAGTGATCAGATATTAAACGGCGATTCATCCCGCAATGCTGCCTTCATTTTCGATCCGGATGTGAAGCGGATCGGCATCCTTTACCAGGGATTGTTTTACAGTTACGGGCTGAATAACAGCAGTCCCGAACAAATCAGCAGCATTGAAAACAACGAACCCGTTCAGTTGACCGATTCGTTAAGAATGGTTTACCGCAGTATTACAAACGACTTTTACGAAACTTCCCGCTATCTGTTGTTCAATAACCGGAAGAAATAGTTCAGATCCCGGGGAGAAAATTCTACCAAATCTTCTTTCAGCAAAAAAATCAGGAGGCCGTTTCCAACCTCCTGATTTGTGTTTTTATTTATTCTGCCCGGCTACCAGCCGCCACTTGCTCCGCCACCGCCGCTGCTTCCGCCGCCAAATCCTCCAAAGCCACCGCCTCCACCGCCGAAGCCGCCGCCACCTCCGAACCCACCCCGACCGCCGCGAAATCCTCCGCCCATCAGGTTTCCGAGTATAAACGGCGTTAACCAGCCGCTTCCCCGGCGACTCATCATTCCACCGCCTCTGCCGCCGCCGCCACCTCTTCCGCCAAGAATCAGGAAGACAATGATGAGGATGATGAAAAAGGTTAGAATGCTGCCACCGCCGCCGTCCTCATCTCCTTTTCTAACCCGCTGCTCTTTGTATTCTCCTGCTGCCGCCTGTCCGAGCGATGTAATCGCTTCATCAAATCCCCGGTAATAGTTTCCCGCCCGGAAATTAGGGGCGAGATCGGTTTCAATGATGTTTTTCGCGGTAATATCGGGAATGGCACCTTCCAGCCCATATCCCACTTCAATGCGCATTTTGTGATCATTGACCGCTACGAGGATCAAAATCCCGTTGTTGTTTTTTTTGGTCCCGATCCCCCAGGAGCGATACAACTTATTGGCATAAACGTCGATGTCGTAACCATCGAGGCTGGGAATTGTAACGATCGCAATCTGGTTGGAGGTGCTGTCATCGAGCGCCACCAACCGCGATTCGAGGATCTGGTTTTGCTCAGATGATAACACATGCGCAAAATCGTTTACCAGCCGCGGAGGAACGGGCCGCTGCGGAAGGTTTTGTGCATTTACGGAAATTGTTGAAATGAATAGAAAAAGATATAGAAGAAAACGTTTCATTCTTTGTTGATGTTGGGTCTGAATCCAACCTTTTAGTGTCCGAAAACTAATTCATCAGGCAATTCGTTCTTGTCGGTCGACTCCTCATAGGGAAAATGAAACGACAGGGTTTCGCCGATCTTCAATACCACTGTGGCGATTCCTTCTGCATAATTTTCATTATTAAAATTACGCACCATCAGGTGCACGGCATCCTCCCAAAATTTGTTGCCCGTTTTTTCATGAATCCCCTGATCCCCATAAACTGCGAGTTGCCGGTCTTTCAGCGCTATATACACGAGGGTGCCGTTGCGATGCCTGGTTTTTTCCATGCTTAATGCGTAAAATAGCTCGGCCGCCCGGTCGATCGCATTGACAAACCGGCAGCGGTTTTCTATAAATACGCGTATTTCACCGCTCGTTGTTTTTTCGCCGGTGCGGATGGCATCGAGGATCTTTTCCTGCTCCTCAGCAGAGAAAAATTTGTGCGGCTTTTTTCTGAAAAAAGCAAACATCCCTATTTAATATTAAAATTGATATCCGGAGCATTTTCACTTCCCTGGTTAGACCGGTAATAGGCCTTCGGATGAAATCCGAATAGTCCGGCATAGATGTTATTGGGAAATGTTTTTACATTCAGATTATAGGCATTTACCGTGTTGTTATAATCCTGCCGTGCAATGTTGATGCGGTTTTCCGTTCCTTCGATCTGAGTTTGAAAATCCTGAAATGCCTTGGTGGTTTTGAGGTCCGGATATGCTTCTGCCACCGCCATCAGTCGTCCGAAAGCACTCTGCAGTTGTCCCTGGGCCTGTTGATATTTTGCCAAAGATTCCGGATCATTGATATCAACGTGCACACTGGTAGCATTGGCCCTTGCCTGGATCACCTCCTGCAAAGTCGATTTTTCAAAATTGGCTGATCCTTCAATTGTTTTTATCACGCTGTTATAAAGGTCTGTTCGTCTCTGATAGTTGGTCTCAACATTTCCCCAGGCCTGTTGTACTGCCTGATCGCTGGTAACTAGGCCGTTGTATTTCGAGCAGCCGCAGCCGCCCAGCAGCAGTATTCCCAAAACGATTACGATTAAAACAATGGTTCCCTTTTTCATTCTGTTGATTTTTTTGAAGATAAAAAAAACTATTAAACTTATAGAAAATATTTAAAGATCATGGAATAGACCGCTATTCATTCTCCTTTATGGCCGCAATTCCGGGTAGCTGTTTCCCTTCAAAGAGTTCGAGCATGGCGCCGCCTCCGGTACTCACGAAACTCACTTTATCCGCCAGGTCAAACTTGTTGATGGCCGCCACGCTGTCGCCGCCTCCCACCAAAGAAAATGCGCCATCCTGCGTAGCTTCTGCCACGGCTTCGGCCACCGTTTTTGTTCCCAGTTGAAATTTTTCCATTTCAAATACGCCCATCGGGCCATTCCAGAGGATGGTTTTTGAATTTTTTATAACCGAAGTAAACATCTCACAGGCCATGTTTCCGATGTCGAGTCCCATCCAACCATCAGGAATGCAGTTGCTCAAAGAACTCGAAACGTCGGCATCGGCTGAAAATTTGTCCGCGATGATGCTGTCGCCGGGCAGATGAATGCAGACACCTTTTTGTGCGGCCTTATCCATTAATTCCCTCGCGGTATCGAGCCGGTCGTTTTCACAAAGGGAATCGCCGATACTGCCGCCTTCTGATTTAATAAATGTATAAGCCATTCCTCCGCCAATAATAATATCGGTGGCTTTGTTGAGTAAATTTTCAATGATCAATATTTTATCCGAAACCTTTGCTCCGCCGATGATGGCCAGAAACGGTTTTTCGGGATCGGTCATCACTTTTTCCGCATTTTCAACCTCCTTTTCCATGAGTAGACCAAACATTTTTTTATCCTTAGGGAAATATTGGGCAATGATGGCGGTGGAAGCATGTGCACGATGGGCCGTTCCAAAGGCGTCATTCACATAAACATCGCCCAGCTTTGCCAGCTTTTCTGCAAAAGAGGTATCGCCTTTTTCCTCTTCGGGATGAAAGCGAAGATTTTCGAGTAAGAGCACCTCACCCGGTTGCAGGTTTTTTGCCTGTTCAACCGCGTCTTCTCCGATTGCATCAGTTGCAAATTTCACTTTATGACCGGGTAAAAGCTCCTGCAAATGTTGTTGAACGTGTTTGAGAGAGAATTTGTCTTCTGGACCGTTTTTCGGCCTTCCGAGGTGGCTCATGACAATTACGCTTCCGCCATCCTCCAGAATTTTTTTCAGGGTTGGAATGGTAGCTTTCATCCGCGTGTCGTCGGTGATTGCCAGGGTTTGCTTATCCAAAGGAACATTAAAATCCACTCTTACCAATACTTTCTCGCCTTTAAAATTATGATCCGAAAATTTTCCCATGAGGATGTCGTTTTATTTTTCTCAATATTGTTTTGCTGAAGCTGAAATAAAAATTAAAAATAAATAAAAAAACCGCAGCGGGGCCGCGGTTTTTGTCATTTTTCTATAAGCGAATATCCGGTTTAGAAAATCTCTGTGAACAGAGCGGATTATTTAGAAATAAGTCCTGCAAAATATTTTACAGTCCTTACCAGTTGACTAACATAACTCATTTCGTTGTCGTACCAACTCACGGTTTTCACCAGCTGGGAATCGCCCATTGTGATAACTTTTGTTTGAGTGGCATCGAATAAAGAGCCGAATGACATTCCTATAACGTCGGTGCTCACGATTTCGTCTGTATTGTAACCAAAACTTTCGTTGGATGCAGCTTTCATCACTTCATTTACTTCTTCAACGCTGGTCTTTTTAGAACAGATGGTTACCAGCTCAGTGAGTGATCCGGTGATTACGGGAACGCGTTGTGCGCCGCCATCGAGTTTGCCTTTGAGTTCGGGCAATACCAGTCCGATTGCTTTTGCGGCGCCGGTGCTGTTTGGAACAATGTTGGCTGCGGCAGCCCTTGCACGCCGAAGATCACCTTTGGCATGCGGCGCATCGAGTGTATTCTGATCGTTGGTATAAGCGTGAACGGTGGTCATACTGCCGACTTCGATGTTGAAGTTTTTGTGCAGCACCTGTGCCATTGGCGCCAGGCAGTTGGTAGTACAGCTTGCGCAACTGATGATGGTTTCGCTACCGTCGAGAATATCGTGGTTTACATTGAAAACAATGGTTTTCAGATCACCGGTTGCCGGAGCGGAAATCACAACACGTTTTGCGCCGGCTTTCAGGTGTGCTTCGGCCTTTGTTTTATCTGTAAAAAATCCGGTACTTTCAATTACTACATCTACATCGTGTTGTCCCCAGGGAATTTGAGACGGATCTTTTTGTGCGTAAATCTTTACTTCTTCACCGTTTACTATGATTGAATTTTCCGTATAGGAAACTTCGCCGTTGAAACGGCCCTGGGCGCTATCATATTTTAAGAGATCAGCCAGCACTTTCGGACTGGTTAAATCATTTACTGCCACCACATCAATACCTTCCATATTATAGATCTTCCTGAAAACCAACCGTCCAATACGACCAAAACCATTGATCGCAACTTTTACTGTGCTCATATTAAATATTCTTTTAGCTTTTTTTTAAAAACAGTGCAAAATTAAGGTATTGAAGCGAAATTGAAAACTCAGGTGAAATTGCGGATTAGAAGTTGTTTAAGCGAATTGGATTTTTATAGGATTTCGTCTAATCTTTTTCGCGAAGGATCAAAATTTGTGAAGGAAACGGTTTGAACGTTTTTCTACAGTTGCTTTAATTTTCAAAATTCCGAAAAAATATGCGTAAAAGTTTTTGCAATTTAAAAAAGGCGCCTATTTTTGCGCTCCAATAACGAACGGCCGGTTCGTCTATCGGCTAGGACATCTCCCTTTCACGGAGGAAAGACGGGTTCGACTCCCGTACCGGCTACAGGCTTCTCAATAGAGAGGCTTTTTTGTTGCCCGACATCGTCTTCCGTGGATTGAAATCCAGGGTTACAGCATTGAATCGAGCCTAACGGCTCTGCATCGTGGCATGAATTGGGTCGTTTCCCGACGGTTGATGGTTGGACGTTTTTCGCCGCTGTATTCCGCAAGACCCGTTAGAGTCGATCCATCTTGTCGCCGTGGATTTCAATCCACTGCATCGGGGATCGCCTTTTAAATGAATCCCGTAGGGATGGCGTATCCCAATTCATATTGGTTCACGAAAAAGGTACCTTTCGTCATATTCAATTTTAAATTCATTCAACAACCCGAGATATTCTTCACGAAACGAAATTTTCTTATGATGCTCTTCCTGATTCTGAATGTATTTAAAAACCCTGTCAACATCCCCTGCCGAACACGAAAAAATTCCGAATCCGTCCTGCCAGTTGAATTGGCAGACCGTCAGTGAATGATCATTGACATACTTCGAAGATTTCGCTTTTACCGTCTTTAAAACCCCGGAGGGTGAATTAATGGGTCTCATGGAGAAGAAGCAATGCACATGGTCTTCAACTCCGTTAACAATCAGTGTCTTACAATCCGATTCGTTAATAAGGTTTCCAATTACGCCGAATAATTTTTTGTTCCACGGTTTTGTAATGAGAGAACGGCGGTATTTTACGGAAAAAACAGCATGCAAATAAATTTTGTGATACGTGTTTGCCATGACGGTTCGTTTAGGATGATAAGTTGAGGTGGAAATTAGATAAAAAAGGACAGATGTGGTGATTTTTAAGCGTTTATCTCCTGGAAAGGCTAGGTGGGCGGGAACGATTTTATGACATGTGGCGAACCTACGGTTCTCGTTTGTTGATATTGGCGTCGTTTCCCCGTGGATTGAAATCCACGGTTACAACATTGAACCGAGCCTAACGGCTCTGCATCGTGGCATGAATTGGGTCGTTTCCTGACGGTTGATGGATTCTGGGAGACCGCTGTGGTCGGATCATCTTACAGTCATGGACTTCGTCCGGCCAGACCCGCCAGGGTCGATCTATCTTATAGCCGTGGTTTCCGTGGATTGAAATCCACGGTTACAACATTGAACCGAGCCTAACGGCTCTTCAACATAGCATGAATGTGGTCGTTTCCTGACGGTTGATGGTTTCTTGGAGACCGCTGTGGTCGGATCATCTTACAGCCATGAACTTCGTCCGGCCAGACCCGCCAGGGTCTATCTATCTTATAGCCGTGGTTTCCGTGGATTGAAATCCACGGTTACAACATTGAACCGAGCCTAACGGCTCTTCAACGTAGCATGAATGTGGTCGTTTTCTGACGGTTGATGGTTTCTGGGAGACCGCTGTGGTCGGATCATCTTACAGTCACGGACTTCGTCCCGCCAGACCCGCTAGGGGTCGGCTCATTCCATAGCCGTCGATTTCAATCCACGGCGTGGCCGATCGGGTTTTACATGAATCCCGTAGGGATGGCGCATTTCTTCTACCGTACGCTGATGGCATCGCGGAGGCCGTTTCCAAGGAGGTTGAAGGCTAAGACCAATAACATGATGGCAAATCCCGGTTCGAGGGCGAGCATGGGATTATTGGTGATGATGAAGTTGTAATTTTCCTTGATCATCAGTCCCCAGCTCGGTTGTGGTGGCTGTACGCCGATGCCGAGGAAGCTCAATCCCGCCTCAATAAGGATGGCGGCGGCAAAATTGCTTGCCGCCAGCACCATTACCGGTCCGGATATATTGGGAAGGATGTGTTTTATGATGATTCTTGAATTGGAAAATCCGAGTGCGCGGCAGGCTTCCACAAATTCAAATTCCCGGACAGCGAGTACCTGTCCCCTCACCAGTCTTGCAACATTCACCCACATTGTAAGTCCCACTGCAATGAACACCTGCCAGAATCCTTTTCCGAGCAGGAGTGTAACGGCAAAAACGAGCAGGAGGGTTGGAATACTCCAAACGATATTGGTCAGCCACATGATGAAATTATCGATCGCGCCGCCGAAATATCCGGCAATGGCGCCGAATGCAAGCCCGATGGAAACCGAGATCAGAACGGCGATCAGTCCCACACTCAGACTTACCCTGGTGCCGACGATCAGCCGGCTCGCGATGTCGCGGCCGAATCTGTCGCTTCCGAGTGAAAACCGGAAGGTGGTTACCGGTTGTGGTGCCAGTTGCGACAGGGGAAATTGTATCGGTTTCGAGATGCCTTCATCCACGTATTTGTCTGCGTAGAGTGTATCGTTTTTGACGGAATAGCGAATGATCGGACTGTATTGGAAATTGTCGGGTTTCCCGGAAATCAGTTGGTGTAGGAGGGAGGTTTTAGTATCCGCACCCGGTTTTTTTATCTGCAACAACTGCATTTCAAATCCCGGGTGTTTGTTTGCCAGTTCGGGAATCATGCGGTTGGCATAGGGTGATGAATCGGGCGCGATGAGATAGGCGAAAATCGCCGTCAGTACGGCAAGGGCGATGAGGATGATCCCCAATACGGCGCCTTTGTTTTTCAAAAGGCGCCGCAGGAAGGCAGAATTCGTATGAAAAAATTTCATTGATGCAATGTAGGCGAAAACCGGGAAAATAAGGAGGGGATGTGTTCCCCGCCCTCACGGACGGGGCTGTGGAATGTCGGGCCGTTGGCCCTGGTCGATTCTCGGGGATGATTGCGGTTTGTTATCTCTATCCAAATAGTCTGATGAATTCGAAGTACGAAGCCCGTCATTGCGAGGATACGAAGCCGTCATTGCGAGGATACGAAGCAATATGCTTCGAATAGCATGGAGCTTGAACTAAAACAACAATTATGGTGCAACCGTGACACTTTTTTCTTACCGGTTTCAAAAGCGGTTCACAGACTGCTTCGTGCCTCGCAGTGACG
>JAFAEW010000024.1 GCA_023423835.1 Bacteroidota bacterium
ATTCAGTTCAAGGTAAAACACCTCATGATCACCACCGTTACCGGACATTTTAAATCTTACGATCTGCTCGTGGTAACCGAAAATGAAGATTTTACAACCGCCTCGAAAATCGAATTTACCGCAGATATTGATTCCATCGACACCCGCAATGCACAGCGGGATGCACACCTGAAATCAGCCGATTTTTTTGATGCTATAAACCATAGTCAACTGCGTTTCGTTGGCACTAAATATGAAGCGAAAGGCGATGAAGCCACCCTGGAAGGTGAACTTACCATCAGAAACACGACAAGACCAATAACTTTACAGGTAGAATTCGGCGGAATTGTAGTAGATCCGTATGGACAAACAAAAGCGGGCTTTACCGTAACCGGAAAGATCAGCCGCAAAGAATTTGGTCTTACCTGGAATTCCGTTACCGAAGCAGGAAGTGTAGTGGTTGCCGATGAGATCAAAATCAATGCGGAAGTGCAGCTTATCAAACAGTAACAAACTTCAAATGATTAAGAAATGAATGAGTTAAAAGGTATTCATCATGTAACAGCAATTACCAGCAGTGCCGAAAGAAACTACGATTTTTTTACGAATGTTTTGGGCATGCGGTTGGTGAAGAAAACAGTCAACCAGGATGACATACAAACGTATCATTTGTTCTTCGCCGATGATAAGGGGAGTGCAGGAACGGATATGACCTTCTTCGACTTTCCCGGAATTTCAAAAGGCGTTCACGGCACCAACGAGATTTCCAAAACCTCTTTTCGCGTACCGTCTGATGAGGCGCTTGCTTATTGGATAACAAGATTTGACCGGTTGGGCGTGAAGCATGGTGAAATTGAAGAACAGTTTGGAAAAAACACAATTTCTTTTGCCGATTTCGATGATCAGCAATATCAGTTGATATCTGATGAACACGACGAGGGAATTGCATCAGGGATTCCGTGGCAGAAAGGTCCCGTTCCGTTGGAATTTGCGATTACCGGTCTCGGCCCTCTGTTTGTGCGCATCGCCGATTTTAATTCGTTGAAAAGAATGTTCGAACAGGTTCTTTTGTTTAAGGAAACAAAGCAGGAAGGAAGCTTCCACCTCTTTGAAATGGGAGCGGGAGGAAACGGTGCTTCGGTTATCGTGGAAGATAACCCGCATCTTCCACTGGCGCGACAGGGCTTTGGATCAGTACATCATGCGGCGTTCCGAGTGGCTGATCGTTCTGAACTGAATGAATGGATAGAGCATTTGAATCGTATCGGTCTACCATCCTCCGGCTTTGTAGACCGCTTCTTTTTTCAGTCACTTTATGCAAGGGTTGCACCGCAAATATTGTTTGAGTTCGCTACCGACGGTCCGGGATTTATGGGAGATGAGCCATACGAGACGCTGGGAGAAAAACTATCGTTGCCTCCTTTTCTGGAGCCGAAACGGGAACAAATAGAGAAACTGGTTCGTCCCATCAATACGGTACGGAGTACGAAGGAATTTGCGAAAGAATAAACAGCGGCGAAAAAAGCTGAAGCGAAAATTTAAGAAGTTCGTACATTCAGGATCGGTCGCTAAAAAATTTTGACGATATGGAAGATGTAAAACTAAATCTGCACGAAAATGGCGAAGGAAAGTTTTCGATCAACGACGGGAACGAAGAGCTGGGTGAAATGGTAGTTGCGGTTTCCGGCAAAAACCTCACGGTTTATCATACGGAGGTTGCTCCTAAAGCAGAAGGCCGCGGATTGGCAAAAAAGATGTTTGGTGAAATGGTGCAGTATGCAAGGAAAAATGGTTTGAAAGTAATTGCCCGCTGCCCTTATGTAGCGGCGCAGTTGCAACGCCATCCTAATGAATTTGCCGATATCTGGGATAAAGGTGCATGACAAAACGAATACATCCGCTTCAATTCGCCGCCGGTAAAATCATTGTCGGTTTGTTTAAAAACACGAATAGAATTTGCTGATATCCTTAGCAGTCGCAATACAAGCTGCTGATTCGTTTGCCGTTCATTTGAAACAAAGCCGTTAATTCTTTAACGTCTGCTTCCAGCTTTATCAGAAACTGCTGAAGCCCGGTTGGAAGTGCTGCGAAACTGCTGACCTCATTCCTCAAATTGTTGCCTTGATTCAAACTTTATGGCGCCGTTTCAAAATGCGCCGGTAATTCTGTTTTATGTTGCGTTGAAAAATAGGAAAGCGAATAGCAGTTTTTGATAAATGAACTGCCAGAGGCTTATCTACCTTCCGGTTTTACAAATCAACATAAATTATGAAGAAATTATTTTTACCTTTTTTGTTGCTGAGCGCAGAGAAAAGGAGAACGCGAAGTTTACGCTGAGATTTAACTCCAAATCTATCCCTCTGCGAATGCTTTGCATCTCTCGTTCTCTGCGCTAAAAAAACTTGAATGCAGAGAAAAGGAGAACGCGAAGTTTACGCTGAGAATTAACTCGAGATCGATCCCTCTGCGAATTCTCTGCACCTCTCGTTCTCTGCGCTAAAAAAACCTGCAGAGAAAAGGAGAACGCGGAGTTTACGCTGAGAATTAACTCGAGATCGATCCCTCTGCGAATTCTCTGCACCTCTCGTTCTCTGCGCTAGAAAAACCTGAACGCCACAGAAAAGTAGAACGCGAAGTTTATGCTGATATTTAACTCCAAATCTATCCCTCTGCGAATGCTTTGCATCTCTCGTTCTCTGCGCTAAAAAATTGCCGCACAGCGGCGCATCTCTCGTTCCCGCATCAAACGAAAAGCCGATGTTTACGTGTTCGAATTACAACAGGGTAGGGGTGAAGTTTCTTTTCGAACGTCTTTTTGTTATTTTCGCCCTAATTTTTTTTTCTGAAAACTATTTTTACTTAATTTTGCCGCCACTTTAAGAAGAAGCAAATTTTTGCAATTAAACTTATTTAGATGTCTTATTTAACAAAAGAGAAAAAAGCGGGTTATTTTGAAACCTATGGCGGTTCTGCCACCAATACCGGTTCCATTGAAGGGCAAATTGCTATGATTACGGATCGCATTAGCCATATTTCCAAACATCTTCAGAAAAATAAGAAAGATTTTTCTACACACCGGGGATTGATGCAACTGGTAGGTCAAAGGAAATCTTTGCTTGCTTATCTGCAGAAGAAGAATTTGGAAGGATATCGTTCATTGATTGAAAAGTTAGGTCTAAGAAAATAGTATTATTATTATGCAAGAAACTATTCCCAACTGCAAAATGAAACGGTTGGGAATAGTTTTTTGTAGTGCATACATTTTATAATTATTGGAATCAACTTATCACCTATTCCCGTCTCCATAGGAGGGTATTCCAATCTCAAACTTATTGAAACATTTATGTTATCTCAACCTATTCAGACTAGTTTTCAGCTTCCTAATGGGGCTGAAGTTTTCATAGAAACCGGTCGTCTTGCCAGGCAGGCGAACGGAGCAGTTACCGTTAGACAAGGTAAGTGCATTATTCTTGCTACCGTGGTGGCAAACCGCGAACCCCGGGAAGGCCAGGACTTTTTTCCCTTAAGCGTAGATTACCAGGAAAAATTTGCCTCTGCAGGTCGTATTCCGGGCTCATTTTTTAAGAGAGAAGGCAGGTTAAGTGATTCTGAGGTATTGATCAGCCGCTTGATTGACAGGGCATTAAGACCTTTGTTTCCCGACGATTATTTTTGTGATGTGCAGGTTCTGGTTTCGCTGATTTCTTCCGATAAGGAAGTGATGCCAGATTCTCTGGCTTGCCTCGCTGCAAGTGCTGCGCTGGCAGTATCGGACATTCCCATAAAAGAAATTATTTCTGAGGTGCGGGTAGCCCGCCTCGACGGAAAATATATTATCAATCCCTACCGTTCGGAACTTGAAAAATCCGACATGGAATTTATGATCGGCGCCACCGAAAAAAATCTTATGATGGTAGAAGGTGAAAGCAAGGAAGTTTCTGAGGAAACCCTGGTTGAAGCCCTCGAAGTTGCCCATGATGCTATCAGAGTTCAGATTAAGGCGCAACAGGAATTAAGGGATAAGGCAGGTGTAACCGGAAAAAGGGATTACACCAAACCTGCCGAAGACCTGCAATTGAAAGAAAAAGTTGTCGCTTTTGCAAAAGAGCGCATGAGTGCGATCGCCCATTCCGGTTCTCAAAAACATGAAAGAAGCGAGGAGTTTGGGAAGCTGAGAGACGAATTGATTGTAAGCCTTGGAGAAGAAGTGGAAGATTCCACTAAGAAGCTGGCCAAAAAATATTTCGAAGATCTGCAGTGGGAAGTTGTAAGAAATATGATTCTTGATGACAATGTGCGGCTCGATGGCAGGAAGCTCAATGAAGTTCGTCCGTTAAATATGGATGTTGACGTATTGCCTTCTCCACATGGATCGGCCTTATTTACCCGTGGAGAAACACAGTCTCTTACTACCGTAACCCTGGGAACGCCGCTTGACGAGTTACTTATTGAAAGTGCGGCGGTGAGCGAATACAGCAAATTCATCCTGCATTATAATTTTCCTCCGTTTTCAACCGGGGAAGTTAAAATGATGAGAGGTCCGGGCCGCCGTGAGGTGGGACATGGAAACCTGGCCATGCGTTCCTTGAAGCAGATGATGCCGGGAAATGATTATCCTTATACTGTAAGGGTGGTAAGTGATATATTGGAATCCAACGGTTCCTCGTCAATGGCTACCGTTTGTGCCGGATCACTCGCCCTGATGGATGCCGGCGTGCCGCTGAAAAAAGCAGTGAGTGGCGTAGCAATGGGATTGATCAGTCGCGAATCGGATGGCAAAACCGCCATTCTTACCGATATCCTCGGTGATGAAGACCATCTGGGAGATATGGACTTTAAGGTTACCGGAACAAAAGACGGAATCTGCGGCGTTCAAATGGATATTAAGGTGGATGGATTGAGCATGGACGTGATGCGTAAGGCTCTCAACCAGGCAAAAGAAGGAAGACTGCATATACTCGAGGCGATGAATGAATGCATTTCCGAGCCGCGTGAAGATGTGAAGCCACATGCTCCGAGAATGGAAAAGCTGTTTATCGATAAAGAATTTATCGGTGCGGTTATCGGGCCTCAGGGTAAAGTTATCCAGGAAATTCAAAAAGAAACAGGAACGACCATCAATATCGAGGAAGTTGGAAATTATGGTGAAGTAAGCATTTTCTCCCAGGAAAAAGCGGGATTGGACCGCGCAGTGAGCTGGATCAAGGGCATCGTAGCCGTTCCATCTGTTGGAGAAGTATATGAAGCGAAAGTGAAATCGATTCAGCCTTATGGCGCCTTCGTTGAATTCCTTCCGAAGAAAGAAGGCTTATTGCACATTAGTGAAATCAGTTGGAAAAGATTGGAATCACTTGAAGGCGTGTTGAAAGAAGGCGATACCGTTAAAGTGAAACTGATTGGTGTAGACACAAAAACCGGCAAATTCAAGCTGAGCCGCAAAGCGCTGATGCCGAGACCGGAAGCTCCGGAAGCAAAAAAATCTTAGAAGCAAGTTTTATGTGAAAAGCCTGTACTGTTTGGTATGGGCTTTTTGATTTATTAACCGCTAAATTAAAAATTCCATATAATGACACAGGAATTATTAAAAGATATGAGGGACCGCCTGCTTGTCCTGAGGAGGTATCTTTGACTACGATAACAGAAATGATAAGCTGATCAACGACAAACAACTCTCTCTTTCTACCGGATTTTGGGACGATAACGAACGTGCCACCTCCGTAATGAAGGAGATCAAGGTGAATGAATATTGGCTGAAATTGTACAAAGCGGTGGAGGAAGCGGTAGAAGAATTTGCGGTGCTGTTTGAGTTTTGGAAAGAAGGAGAAGCAAGTGAAGAAGAAACGAAGGTGGCTTATGAGAATGCATTGCAACAACTGGAAGATGCAGAATTTAAAAGTACACTGAATCAGCCCGAGGATAATTTGCCGGCAATTCTTCAAATTAATTCCGGAGCCGGAGGCACCGAAAGCCAGGATTGGGCTGAAATGCTGTTAAGAATGTATCGCATGTATGGTGAAAAGCAGGGATGGCAGGTTACTGCCCTCGACTACCAGGAAGGCGATGGAGCCGGCATCAAAACCGCGAGTCTTCAGTTTGACGGGCCTTTTGCTTATGGATTTTTGAAATCTGAAAATGGCGTTCACCGTTTGGTAAGGATTTCTCCCTTCGATAGCAATGCGAGAAGGCACACCAGCTTTGCATCTGTTTACGTTTATCCGCTGATTGATAATTCCATCGAAATTGAAGTGAGCCCGGCAGATCTGGAATGGAGTTTTTTCAGAAGTGGCGGTAAAGGCGGCCAGAATGTAAACAAAGTGGAAACCGCCGTTCGCTTAAAACATATTCCCACCGGAATTATCATCGAATGCCAAAAGTCAAGAACGCAGGGCGAAAACCGCGAATTGGCATTACAGATGTTGAAAAGCCGGCTGTATGAAGAAGAACTCCGGAAGCAGGAGGAAATCAAAAATTCGGTCAACAGCAGTAAGAAGAAGATAGAGTGGGGAAGCCAGATCAGAAGTTACGTGTTTCATCCCTATAAAATGATCAAAGATCATCGCACCGATTATGAGGTGGGAAATGTGCAGCCGGTAATGGACGGAGAAATTGACGGATTCATCAAGGCGTATTTAATGATGCAGCAGGAATAAGAAATACCTAAAAAAGAAAGGCGCAGATTGACGCCTTTCTTAGGTTAAACCTTCATTATTGTTTTATAGATTTTAAGGTAGTTACTTTTCCTTCCACTTCAATTTGTACCATGTAAAGGCCGCTGGGTATTGATGAAATGGAAACGGTATGATCTGCGGCCGTTGTATTGTCTTTAATTACTTTTCTGCCATTCAAGTCTGTGATTGTAATCCGGTAGAACAACACCGACAAATAAAGAGGCGCCCGAAAGCACCTCTTTATTTTTCAATAAACTAATTGAACAAGAAATTACTTCTCAGTAATCTGGATTCTTATGTCGTGCGTCGCGGCTTCATCGCCTCCGAAATATGGATTGAGTTTGTAGCGCTGATTTTTTCCTGAACAGGCCCTCGGCATTTCCACTGTTTTTCCGTTTACAGTGAAAATATAAGAACCGTCAATGCACTCAATGCCGCAGTTGATCTCGCTGCCAATGGCTGCAGTAGTGATTTCCTTCCACAACATTTGTTCATTGAAGTGAACGAAGGCAAAGATTCTTAAGGAATCGTTGCTCCATCTCCATCCAACCCTGGCACTGTTGGTCAAATGTTGGTCACCGCAATCTGAAAATCCATATAACTTATTAATATCGGCCTGGTTGGCAGCATCAATTGTGGAATAAATACAGGAACTGTCAAACACAGCAGAAAAATTCAGCGATAATTTGTTAGTAAATGAAAACGGATCGGGCTTTGAGTAATGGGCTCCTTTTTTAATCAAAAACATCTTTGGAACGCCAACCTTTAATGCATCGAACGATTCAGTCTGCGTCGGATTTGTTTGTTCGGTGATGGAGGATTCTTTGGAACAGGAAACAACGAAAGCAAGGCATACCGCGAGGTACGCGAAAATGGTCTTTTTCATGAGAGATATTGATTTTAAGACTGCAAAGGAATGCAATAAGGAGAAAATTAAGGACTTAAAATCAACTGAAATTCGCTTAAGATTCGCTTCAAAACGCTATTCTTTTTATCTGATTCCAGGATGAATACAAATAAAGACAGCAGCAGTTGGTTTGAATAATAAGATAATTTCTATTCCGAGATTTTTCTGATTTCATGCATCACCCTTTCCACCATTGCATCGCAATAAATTAAATTGAATTCAAAAATTTCCTCTGAAGAATAAGATTTCGAAATTTCCTTTTGCAGCATTGTCTTTGCACGGTTTAAGCGCACTTTTACATTCGATTCCGAAAGATGCAAAACATCGGCTGTTTCCTTTACACTCATGCCATTCAGTTCGCGAAGGGTAAACACATTTCGGTACGGTTCCGGTATATGCACGATAGCCTGTTCCAATATCGTTCTCAACTCGTCATTCACAATTCTTCTTGAATTGGTTTCATTGCTGTTAAACATCGGTGTTGATTTTTCCTCAATAGAATTTGTTGTCTTCTCTCTTTGCCAAGATGATCTCATTTTTTTGTGATAGCAGTTGTTCAACATGATTCTGGTGAGCCAGGTAAGAAAAGAAGATCGGTTTTCAAAGGCGGGCAGGTTAATAAACGCTTTTACATAGGTATCCTGCATCAGATCTTCCACATCTTCATGGTGATAACCGTAAGAGCGGCCGATCTTATACAAATAGGAATTATACCGGTGCACGATTACCCGGTAGTGATCGATCTCTCCTGAAAGTACTTTTGAAATAATTTCACCATCAGAAGTTTCTTTGGAAATAATAGCTGGATTCATGGCATTTTTTTAATATAGAGTAACCCCGGACCGAAAGGTTACATAAAGTTACAAAAAACCGCCACCCCCGGAAAGAGGGCGGCGGAAAATGCACAGATCCTATCTGTCATCCAGAACCTATCCAGCTCATCCCTATTTTTTGACCACGATTTTTCCTTTCATCGTAGGATGAATGGTACAGAAATAATCGAGATCTTCGTTTATCGCTTTCTTCCATGAACTACCGACTTCTATAGTATCAGATTTCCATTTCATATCAGGAAAGGAAGCCACGTTGTGACTCACCATTCCTTGATTAATCCAGACAACGGTGTCGTTTTTATTTACCGTCAGTTCCTGCGGATTAAACTTCATTCCGCTGATAATGACCGTATCTGTAACCGGCGTTTCTGATGTAGGGGTTTCCGAACATCCCAAAATCATTGACGCAAGCGTCATCGAAAAAAATGCGTAGCAAAAACTGATTTTCATGATTATTGCATTTTTGACTGAAGCATTTTTGCGTGTTCCAGGTGTTCATTGAGTAAGGGAGAAACTTTGATAAGTAACTGTTTTAATTCTTCGTTTTTGCACTGCGGAATCAATACATCTGTTACGGTGCTGATGACGGCCTGGTGATAAGCCACTTCATTGTCAATATAAGCTTTGTCGAATGCTTTTCCTTCTTTTGCGTTGAGCATTTTTGTAGTGGTTTTTTCGCCGTCCAGTAATTGTTTGGTGAGCGGATTATCCTTGGGAGTTACATTGAGTTTTTTTGCAAGAGCAACCGCCTGTGCGATGATGGAATTATGATCTTTGATCATCGTTTGTGCAAATTGCTTCACATCTGCGTTGGTTGCCTTTTTCATTGCAATTTCACCGTAGTCAACATCAATCTTATTTGCGGTAACGGCTGCAGATGCAATCTCAGGATCTGTTAATTGCAATTTTTGTTGGGCGAATGTTGGAAAATAAAACAGGGTAAGTGAAAGGATGGTAAATACCATGGAGGATGCAAACTTTTTCATGTTATTTGAAATTTTAAGTTGATAAATTATCCATTAACACAGAAATAGAGTTTGCTGGGGCGGATTTGGTTACAAGCCATTTTGACAAATGAAAAGGAGTGATCAATCAAAGAGTACCTTATTCAAGAACACATTCAGGAGGCTATTTATGCCATCTTATCAATTTAGGACAATTTGTAGAACAGAGTGTTCCTGCTTAAAGTAATGCTGTATTTTTTAGTTCGATCAAAAGAATTTAAACTTCGGTTTTGCTTACAGCCCACTGGTTATAATATGCGCAAACCGGGCGCATTAAACATTCGGGGCAGAGCGGTTTTGGTCTGCATATTTCGCGGCCTAAAAAAGACATCGACATACCTGCTTCCCATTCTTTTTTTGGCAATTGCTGCATTATTTGTTGTTCGATCTTTTTAGGATCATCGGAGGTTGCGATGCCGAGCCTGTTACTAACCCTTACGGTGTGAAGATCAACCATCACGCCTTCTATTTCCGCGCCGGCAAACAGTTTAATAACGTTTGCAGATTTGCGGCCAATACCGGGCAGCTGTACCAGCGCTTCAATAGTTAATGGAATAGCAGCATCTTTTTTTACTTTGGATGCAATCTTTATTAACCATCCCGCTTTGTTGCGGCTATTGCGAATCTTAGAAATGAGTGGCTGTAACTTTTCAGGCGTTGCTTTTGCAAGGCTTGCCATGCCTGGAAAAGCTTTGAATAGATCGGGGGCAATCAGGTTTACGACTTTGTCTGTTGTTTGTGCAGCCAAAACAACCATTACGAGCATCTGGTATAAATTTTCTGCTTCCAACGGATGCTTTGTTTTCGCGTATTTCTTAATCAGCGGCTTCACTGCTGCCGGCCAATCGATGAGTGGTTGTTTTTGCACTTTTGATGTTTTTGATCGGGACACTAAAGTAGATATTTTTTCAATCCTGCTTTCTTTTTCGATTGGGGGCGCTTGCGGCATTACTTTTTCAGTTAAATGCCGGTGGATTGTCAAATGGCTGGTGCAAGTATTAGCGCATTTAAGCAGATGAGAACGGGTTCTCAGAATTTTGGACAGGGCAATCCGCGGCTGTTTTTTTGTGGAATGAAGATCACTGATAATTCAAATCCGCCCTTACTTTGGGACGCAGTTTTAAGATCAGAAGTATTCAGGTCGTAGCTGAGACCAAAGCGCAGACTGTTATATTCCAATCCCACATAAGGAATCAAGGCATCTTTCACGCGTACAAACGCACCTCCATAAAAATTGACCGGATTTTCTGTTGACCCGGAGGCCGCAAACTGAAGCGCAGCTCCCACTACCGTTTCACCTGCTCCGGCTTGCGTAGTGTAGAGTGCACTCACATGAAGGGTGGTTACATCACCGGTAGGAAAATATCCGCCTGCATGAAAAGTGGCTCTCGGATACAAAAGGTAGTAAGCTGAAGGAGTAAAGTTTTGTTTGGGCCGGTTAATGTGGTACAAGCTGACACCCGCGTAAAAATTATTTTTTTCATTGGTGCTTTGCGTGTACAGCAATCCGGCATTCACATCAAAATAATGCGAACTTAGGGCGGTATTGTTGAAGGTTTCGCGGGTAACGCCTGTAAATCCAAGTGGCGTCAGTTGATCCTCAAACTTCAATTGCGACGTATTGATCATCATATTACTATAGCTTGCCTGCAATCCTGCGCCAATCTGTTGAAATCCATCTTCGTCAAGACCCTTATGAAAGGCCGTGGAAACGGAGAAATAATTAAAGGAAACGGCGCCATCGGCACTTTTGTCGGTAAATCCCATAAAGCCAAGTCCCCAGGTATCTCTGTAATCGATCAGTTTGGTTAAGATTGGAAAATCAACCGAAACGGTTGCAGTCTGGTAGGCGCGGTTTATGGTGGGCCATTGATCACGGTAATTGGCGGCAATTCTCGCCGATCCGTCAAACTTTCCGGTGAAGGAAGGGTTGAGCGTAAGCGGTGAGGCAAAGAATTGGGAAAAATGAGGATCCTGTCCGAAAGAAACGAACCCAATTAAAAGAAATACTATTTGCAATAAAAGTCGCTTCATCGAGCAGTTTTTGGGAACGGTAAAATAACGAATAAAACTTTATTTAAGTATAACTTCATTTACGCCTGCGATTTACTGCCATAGGCGAGGTCGCCTGCATCGCCGAGGCCGGGAACGATATAGCCTTTAGCTGTTATTTCCTCATCAATATCTCCGCACCAGATATCGATTTCATTTCCAATTTCCCGCAGCAGGTATTGAATTCCTACCGTGCTGGCGATGGCGCAAACAACGTAGATCTTCTGCGGAATTCCCACTTCTTTGATCGCATTGATGGCTTTTACAATGGAAGAACCGGTTGCAATCATCGGATCCGAAATTACAACCACTTTATTTTCTGTGGATGGGCTGCTCAGGTATTCCATTTCAATTTCAAAACTTCCATCCCGGTGGTGCTTGCGATAGGCGGAAATAAAGGAGTTTTCGGCATGATCAAAATAATTAAGCATGCCATTATGTAGCGGAATTCCGGCTCTTAAAATGGTTGCCAGCACCGGCTGCTCAGCCAGTATCTTACTCCTGTGAATGCCGAGGGGCGTTGTGATTTCCTTTTCTTCCCACTTCAGTTCCTTACTGATTTCATACGCCATAATTTCCCCAATACGCTCGAGGTTGCGGCGAAAACGCATCCGGTCGTGCTGCACCTTTACATTGCGTAATTCGCTGATCCAGTTATTAAGCACGCTAAACTCTTTACTGAGATTTTTAACCATGCCGCTAAGATAATTGAAGTAATGAAATCAGTGATAAGATAATTGAAAACCCTGCCTGTTGCAGGGAAGACCGGTATCTTCACGCCTTTCGTATTAATGAGAATCTATTCCCTAAATTTGCGCCTAATAAGCATGAAATGGAATTACTGATACATTCAAAGCCGTTGTCGATCCGTCAGGTGGAGGCCGATAAGACGCTGGTGGTGGTAGTAGATATGATCAACGGATTTACAAAAGAAGGCGCCTTGAAAAGTGACAGGATCAAAACCGTCATCGATCCCATTGCAAATTTGGTGAAAGGCTGCAAAGAAAGAAAAATCGAAACCATCGCTTTTTCTGATCATCACAGTGCTGAAAGTCCCGAGTTTTCGTCCTTTCCGCCGCATTGTCTTGAAAACAGCAGCGAAAGCATGCTGGTGGAAGAATTGGAACAGGTGGGATTGCATTCCATTTTTCCCAAAAACAGCACCAACGCATTTTTTGCTCCCGGATTTCAGAAGTACCTGGAAAGCCGCGATTACGAAAATTTCATCATCACGGGCAACTGCACCGACATCTGTGTATTGCAATTTGGTACTACCCTGAAAGCTTATTTCAATGAGAAAAACAGGGCGGTTCGGATAATCGTGCCTCAAAATATGGTGGAAACCTACGATGCGCCCAATCATCCTGCTGCAT
>JAFAEW010000034.1 GCA_023423835.1 Bacteroidota bacterium
GTATAACAGGGAGCAGGAAATGTTTGTAGGCAACCTGATGCATTGTGATTATACAAACGATTATATAATCCGATTATGCTATCCTTATTTCACCGGACATCGCATTTACAGTGCCGTAGCCTTGCATTATATGGCGGCCTATCATCCCAATGTGACGAACGATTTTTTGAGATTTTTGAAATCAAAAACGGTTTTATTCATTGGAAATGAAACAATCAAACCGGAGGTTATCGAAACTTTATTTGGAAACGTAAGCCATATTAAAACGGCCGGCAAAAACGCTTATGACGGCATCGATACCATAGAATCAGAGGCGATTGAACTATTGCAAAGACAAACAGACTTTGGAGTGGTAATCGTTGCAATGGGCTGCAGCGGAAGGGTATTGATGAAAAGGTTGATGCAACAGCGATTTCCCGTTTTTTATTTCGACTTTGGAAGCCTGCTCGATGGCATTTGCGGCAATATTACCCGGCCGTGGCTGAAGCAGAAAATTGAGTATGAAAAACTGTTGCGAAATCTATAATCCGCACAATGGTAGTCAGCGATTTTTTGCCGAACTTGCTCATCATCGGTGCTGCTAAATCCGGTACTACCGCACTGCACGAATACTTAGATCAGCATCCTCAGATATTTATGTCGCGCCCAAAGGAACCGCGATTTTTTTTGGTGTGGGATAATCCGGAACAGATCAGACAAAATATTGAACATAAGCAGCCTAAATTCAATGCTTATGATACGATTGAAAAATACTGTTCGCTATTTGAAAAAGGAAGAAATGCAAAGATCAGGGGCGAGTCTTCTCCGCAATATCTGTTATATCCACACTGTGCTGAAAAGATAAAAGAATTAATTCCGGAAGTAAAAATTGTTGCTGTACTAAGACATCCGGCTGACCGCGCATTTTCACAATACCAGATGCACAAAAAATGGGGGATTGAGTCAAAAAGCTTTGATGAAGTTTTAGAGGAAGAAATGAACGGGTTTCGGAGGTCTTACCCGCTTGATATACAATACCTGGAATCCGGTAAATACGGGAAACAATTGGAGGTCTATCTTAAAATGTTTAACCGTAATCAGCTACAACTGTTTTTTTATGAAGACTTTCAAGTTAATCCCTCAGCAATTCTCAAAAAAATATTTCAATTTCTTCAGATCGATGATGGTTTTATTCCCGATAGTTTGATAGAACATAATGTCTCCCGGGTAGCAAGATTTTCGAAGTTTCCAGTCATCGATCGATCGCTATCTGTTGTACAAAAAATTTTTCGAAGACTTAAGATTCATTCAATCGCAAACAATATAAACGACCACCGGTTTTATAAGCCGGGGCTTTCATCTTGTCTCAGAGAAAAAATAGGTAGTTATTTTGATGAAGATATTACGAAGCTTGAATCGTTGTTGACGATTGACCTTTCTGCCTGGAAATACGATCATTACTACCATTCCTGATTATTGTTTCAAAACATCTGCATGAAAACCGGTTTTAAAATAGTCGATTCGTTTCTTTTCAGTGAGCCGTATGAAAAGGAGGTGATGTTGCTGAAATTTATGCTGGAGGATCAGGGCATTGCAGAATGGATAATTCTTGAAAACGCCTACAGTTTTCAGGGCAGCTATACCGGCCTTCATGTAAGGAAAATTATTGATGAAGATGAAAGATTTGAACCGTTTCGCCATAAAATCACCATCATCGAAAAAGAGAAGAAAACGAAAGTGCTGCCGAAACATGAATTTTTAGACAGCTATAGTTACGAAGTGGAGTGTTGGCAAAGAGATCTTGCTCAGCCTTATTTTATGGAAAAATACGGGGAGGAAGACTGGATTATGGTTTCGGATATTGATGAAATGATTGATTTTACTTCCGTTGAAAGGAAGAATGAATTATATGAAAAAATGGAAGGCTGCGGTGGATTGCTGGTCGTTCCGACAAAGCGGTTTTGGTATGATTTCGACAACGAATACAAGGTGCTGATTGGAAATGCGATGTGCAATAAAAAATATCTCCTCAACGAAAATAAATCGCTTCATAATATCAGAAAGGAATATCGGCGGGTAATTTCGAAGACCTGGAGGAAGATTGTGGCATTCGAGTTTTCCTCTTGTTATAAAACCGATTATATAGTGCAAAAATTCTACACCGGATTGCATACCGGATTTACCGAAAACGATTTAAAGCAATCGCTGCGTTGCAACCATCGTCCCACCCGTGAATTAGCAAGCTGGAAAGCGGATAACAGCCCATACTGGTTTTTTGAAACGGTAGTACTAACGGAAAATAATTCGCCCAAAATTATTCGCGATAATCTCCAAAAATACAAGACGAATAATGTGGATATTAACTACCGGGAAAACCGGAAGAAGGATTATCCCGAACTTTTTTCCACCTCGTATTTTGTGAAAAGGTGGATGAAGCAGAAACGGTATTTTCTCACAAAAAAATTAAAGGCGGTCAGGTTTAAATTGGCGAATGCTTTAAACAAGTCAGGACTAATCAACAGAATATCTGTCAATGAACGCTGAAAGCTTTTCCAAATTCTATGGTCCCGAAAAAGTGGAAAGACACACTTTTCAAAAGGCTGCGCGTTTGAAGGCAAAAACTGATCGAAGCCAAAATCTGAAAGAATGCGCCTTCGACTTGAATGCGGGCGGAAGAAATTTAATGCATCCTTCAAATGGCTTAGAAAGTCCCGTTCTTCGGACGCAACGCCTTCAAACACTGGACCTTTTTAGGGGCCTTGCTGCATTGTCGGTGATGTTGCTTCATTATACCAGTGGCTATCGTGAGCATTACGGCCAATCATACGCTGCCTTCTATGATTTCCGATATGGATATTTAGGCGTGCAATTATTTTTTATCATCAGCGGTTTTGTGATTTTTCTTACTGTTGTTCAATCAAAATCCGTATTTGATTTTCTATATAAGCGGTTAATACGACTATATCCTGTCTTTCTTGTTTGTTTAGTAGTCACTTTTAGCCTTGTTTCTGTTTTGGGATTGCCCGGCAGAGAAAAAAGTTTACATACCGCTGTTATAAATCTATCCATGATGCCGGGCTTTTTTAATGTTCCCGCAGTTGATGGTGCTTACTGGTCATTAATACCCGAGGTCTTCTTTTATGTTTTCACTGCGGTGGTAATGGCAGCTAAACAACTTAAAAATATAATAATCATCTGTGCGGTATTACTTCTCACTACCTGGATCGACCAATATGTTTACAATTTTCCGCTTCAGTGGAGTATGGTCTTAAATGTCAAGTGGAATGCACTTTTTTTTGCGGGTATTCTATTCTATAAACTAAAGTTTGAAAACCCATCGAAACGTCCGCTTATTCATTTAATGCTCATGGTATGCTTTGTTACGACCTGCCTGAGCATGCCCGGTTTCACCGAACGATTAATAATAGGTTGCTTTTTTATAATATTCTATTTGTTTAGTTACAATAAATTGGAATGGCTGGTCTGGAAACCGTTTGCTTTTTTAGGCATGATGTCTTATCCGCTGTACCTCGTTCATCAAAACGTTGGATACATATTTCTAAATTATTTAAAGCCGGTATTGTGGAACCTGCCGGTTATTTTTATAGGAAGTGCCGTTGTGTCTTTAGCTGCTTTTTCCTACCTCATTCATAGATATTTTGAAGTTCCTTCATTGCTTTTTTTCAGAAGAATAAAAAGAAGGCATTTTGATTTTTAAACCTCTGGGCTAATCCATTTACGAATGAACAGCGCAACAGCTATTAAAGTAGAAAATCTTTCAAAGCAATACCGGCTCGGCAAGGTGGGAAGACAGACCTTCCATGAGGATCTGAACCGCTGGTTGCATCGCATTGCCGGCAGGGAAGATCCTTACCTGAAGATCGGAGAAACGAATGACCGTTCCCTTAAAGGAAACAGCGAATATGTGTGGGCACTGCAGAACATAAATTTTGAAGTGCAGCAGGGTGAAGTGCTGGGCATAATTGGCCGAAACGGAGCAGGCAAATCGACGCTGCTAAAACTGTTGTCGAAGGTTACCTCACCCACCACCGGCAGCATTAAGATTAAAGGAAGAATTGCTTCCTTGCTCGAGGTAGGAACGGGATTTCATCCCGAATTGTCGGGTCGCGATAATATCTTTCTCAATGGCGCAATCCTCGGCATGAGCAAAAGGGAGATCAGTAAAAAATTAGAGGAAATCATTGATTTTGCAGGCGTTGAGAGATACATCAATACGCCCGTTAAACGTTACAGCAGCGGCATGTATGTGCGGCTCGCATTTGCAGTGGCGGCACATCTGGAACCGGATATCTTAATTGTGGATGAAGTGCTGGCAGTAGGTGATGCGGAATTTCAAAAAAAGTGCCTGGGCAAAATGCGGGACGTGAGTGTGAAAGACGGAAGAACGGTTTTGTTTGTAAGTCATAACATGGAGGCGATCACCAAACTGTGTCCATCTTCTATTTTATTAGAGAATGGAAGTATTGTGCATTGGTCTTCTACTTCAGAAGTTTTGACACGCTATCTCGCGCCCGGAAAAACGGAGGAAGAAGTAATGGATTTAAATCTCCTCGAACGGGAAAAGAAAAATCTCAATGGAAAAGTACGATTCAGGTCGGTGCGATTGAAGCGTTCCGATACTGCTCCCTGGCAATTGAGGTATAAAGAACCGATCACTTTTGAATTTGAAATCGAGGTACTAAATGAAGTTGCGTTTTTTGAAATCGGCCTCAGTTTTTTTACAAAGACAGAACATGAAATTGTTTCATCCTTATCTTCCGATTATAGAGATTTCAGAAATGTCAGGAGAGGAATTTATCACGTACAATATACGCTGAAAGAGTTTAGTCTACTACCCGATTCCTATAAGATCGGATTGGGAATTCGTTCTGAAAATGGTTTTGAGGACGCTTTCGCTCCCTTCATAAATATACTCGTGATTGTTTCAAAAGAATCGGCCGAAGGGAAGGCTTCTACTCGAAGAGGCTATATCGTTCCTGCAGTTGATTGTAATTTGAAAATGCAGGAATGCTAAATGGTCCGAGCTTTTAAAATTTTGAAAAATGCTTAAAAATGCGGTAAAGACTGTATTCAGGATGGCGGGCTATAAAATTTCGAAGTTCAGCCGGCCGACGGTAAGCTTCAACAACCCGCCCGGCAATTATCAAATTCCCGATCAGGAATTTTATCGTCCCCTGTTTTCTCCGTGGTATAATAACGGCACAGGTGAATTTAAACAAATGATGAGGGAAATTTCAGGCCGAACATTGGTGTCTCCTGATCGATGCTTCCTGCTCTATTTGCTGGCAAAGCAGTCCGCAAGACGTAACGGACATTTTTATGAATGCGGAGTTTATAAAGGCGGCACTGCCAGATTATTAGCAAATATTCTGGCAGTTTATAGAATCTGCCCCCATCAAAAGCTGTGTCTGTTCGATTCTTTTGCGGGAATGCCAGATGTAAATCCGGAAAATGACCTTCATAGAAAAGGCGATTTTGCAGATACTACTTTAGATGAAGCACGTCAAAATATCGGATTCGACTTCCTTGTAGAATATAACAAAGGATTGATTCCGCAAACATTTAAGGGAAAAGATGCGGACGTAATCAGTCTTGCTCATATTGATGTTGATATTTATCAATCGGTTTTAGATTGTTGCGAATTTATTTATCCGAGGTTATTGACCGGCGGAATTATGGTGTTTGACGATTATGGATTCCCTACCTGTCCCGGTGCAAGGAAAGCGGTGGATGAATTCTTTGAGAATAAGCCGGAAATACCAATCGTTATTCCATCCGGTCAGGCCATTATTTTTAAAATTTAATTGAGATGAATTATCGGCTTTCGACCGCTACTCCATCAACGGTTTATAATGATTTAAGACGTTTTCTATATAGATGGAAGAAAAAGGTTATTCGAAAGAAAAAACATCCCTTAAACAGCTTTGGCATAAGTGAAACTTCAAAATGTCGCGAAAGGCTTGAAGCCTATTGTGCCGGTTACGGTTTAGATCTTGGATTTGGTGGTGATCCTATTAATGCAAAAGCCATCAGGGTTGATTTGCCCGCTCCCTATTCCCAGGTTGGCAAGCATCCTGTACAGCTTGGAGGAAAGGCGGAGGATCTTTATTGGTTTAAAGACAACGTGCTCGATTTTGTTTTTTCTTCTCATCTGCTCGAAGATTTCTATGAGACGGGAGAGGTGTTGGCTGAATGGATCAGGGTTTTAAAACCGGGTGGCAGATTAATCATTTTTTGTCCGGATGAACAGATATATCGCCGGCATTGCCGGGAAACGGGACAGCCTTACAATAAGCAGCATGTGCATGAAAATTTTTCGCTTTTGCACGTGAAGAATTGTTTGGAAAAGATTGGCGCCACGAGGGTAATTTATGAAAGCGAAAATCAAAATATTTATTCGTGGGATTTAGTGTGTGAGAAGATAAAGTAGCAGGCAGTATGAAGTGGACAAAAAAAATCATAAAGAAGGTATGGGTTAGGATTTCTGATAGCATTCGGTTTCAGTTTCTCCTGGCCTTCTGCAGAAAGCCGGATGCGGTTGTTTCATTTGGCTATGGATTGGGCGACGATCTACTTTGTACCATCGTGGTTAGACAACTGAGGGAATCCGGATATGAAAATATCTGGATGAAAACGCGCAATCCGGCGGTCTTTCAAAATAATCCGGATGTAAAAAAAGTAATCCGAAAAATTAACCGAACAGATGCGGATGGATATATGGAGAAGTATTTGATCATGAAGAAAGTTCCTCAATTCCACCCCTGGTATGCCACCCATGATGTAAAAACGGGCAGAGATGAAATCCCTTCAAAACATATCATAAAAATTATGTGCGAAAAAGCGGGGGTTGCGGCGCCTGTAATTTTCAAACCGCACGTATATCTTTCAGCGGAAGAAGCGGAGTATGGAAGATTGTTTGACAATCAGATTTGTATTCAGAGCACCGGAAAAGGGGCAAGAAGTTTTATGTCAAATAAGGAGTGGTTTCCGGAGCGATTCGCCGCCCTGGTTGCTCCATTAAGCAGGAAATATAAAATTATTCAGCTAGGATCGGCCGGCGACGATTTATTAGCAGGTGTTGTTGATTTGAGAGGCAAAACAACGATAAGGCAAACGGCCGGCATTCTAAAAAATTCGAAAATGTTTATCGGACTCGTCGGCTTCCTGATGCATTTGGCCCGGTCAGTCGAATGTCGCTCGGTGATCATCTATGGGGGAAGAGAACATCCTGATCAAACCGGTTATGAAGACAATATTAATCTGTATAGTGAACTTGGATGTAGTCCTTGCTGGTATTGGAATTCGTGTAAATTTTGGAAGAAATGTATGGAGATGATTACGGTTGAGGACGTGCTGGAAGCCGTTAGAAAAATTGAGTGTGATACGATTGCCCAACCAACAAAAGAAGAGCGTTTTTCGCATGCATAATATTGCACTCATATCTCCAACCAAAGATGCGGTATCCGAAACTTTCATTAAGGCGCACCGTGAGCAGATAAAAGGAAATGTACATTATCTGTTCGGCGGTTTAGTGCCAAAGGAATCGACCAATGGAAAGTTGGCGCGGCGTTTATCCAATTCGCGGCCCAGCCGATTGTTACCGGTTTTCTTATTCAACAGAATTTATTCCTCCGACAGCAGGAATCTCGAGCGGTATTTCATCAGAAACAAAATCGATCTGGTCTTCGCTGAATACGGTACAACTGGCGCTGCTGTCTTGCCAGTTTGCAAGAAATTGAAGCTGCCTTTGATTGTGCACTTTCATGGGTATGATGCTTACAAAAAAGAAGTGCTTGAAACTTACGATTCGGGATATAAAGCGATGTTTGAATACGCATCTTATATTGTAGTTGTTTCTTGCAAAATGAAAAGTAAACTACTGGAGTTGGGCGCACCGGCAATAAAAATTAAACATATTGTTTACGAGCCGGATGCGCGTTGCTTTCAAGTACAACCGAAATATAGCAACGGTTATTTTCTTGCTGTAGGAAGATTTGTTGAGAAAAAAGCGCCATTCTTAACACTCATGGCTTTTTATAAGCTGCAGATGCAATTTCCCGAAGCGAAAATGGTGATGGTCGGAGAGGGTCCTTTGCTAACTGCTTGTAAAAAATTGGCAATAAGTCTCGGTATGTCTAATGTGACTTTTCCTGGACCGGTCTTGCATAAACATATCCCGGATTTTTATCAGAATGCCTTTTGTTTTGTTCAACATTCCGTGATTGCAGAAGACGGAGATGCTGAAGGAACGCCGGTTGCAATACTTGAAGCCGGTGCTGCCGGTTTACCTGTAATCGCAACTGAACACGGTGGAATTCCTGATGTTGTAGTTCATAACGAAACTGGTTTCCTCATTAAGGAAGGCGATATCAATTCTATGATAGAATTTATGAAATTGTTGTACACCAATCCTGCACTTGCGGCAAAAATGGGAAAAAATGCCAGGAGCCACCTATATCATCATTTTGAAGACAACAGTCAAATTGATCGTCTTAATGACCTGATCAGGCATGCAGTAAATGAACAAGGCAAGTGAAAATTTCTCTCCCATTGGTTGGAGATTTAATCAACGGGAGCCACTGGTTTCGGTGATTATTCCCTGTTACAATAGGGGAGGGATCATCGAGAAAGCAATTAATTCTGTTAAAACCCAAACCTACAGTAACTGGGAGTGTATCATCGTCGATGATTTTTCTACCGACAACACTTTCGAGGTTGTAGAAAAGTTAATTGAAAATGAAAGCAGGTGTACAATCATCAAAAACACCGGGATAAAGGGAGCTTCTTCAGCTCGGAATACCGGCCTTAATACAAGTAGGGGGGATTTTATTACATTCCTTGATTCTGACGACATATTGGATAGGGAATCATTGGCTAAGCGGGTCGAATTGGCCAACATTCATCCCCATTTTGACTTCTACTGTTTTCCAACATTAGTTTTCAAAAATTTTCCTTTTGACACTGTTTATTTATGGAATTATTTAAATAAGGATGAAGATGATCTCCTGAGATTTTTCAGGCAGGACATGCCGTGGTGTACCCATGGAGTATTTTGGAAAAGACAGTTTGTTGTACGTTTGCTGGGATGGGATACCTCCTTGTTTTGTTGGCAGGATTGGGATTTGCATGTGAGAGCATTATCAGACAAAAATGTAAAGTATTATAAGGTTGCAGATCGAATACAAAACGTTGATAATTTTTATAATGTTAATAAAAGTAAATGCAGCATTTCAAAAGGAGAAAACGAAGAATCGCATATTCACAGCAAAATTGCGATGCTTTATAAACATATAAATAATCATCAGATTTTTGAAAGTTCTGATCGCAAGTTAGAATTTTCGCGGTTGATTTTTAGGATAAGCAAACAGGCAGTTACGGGCATTAACTTCGAAACCGGCAAAATCTTTTTTTCCCAGGCGATGTCTCAACTTGGCTACTCAAAAATATTTATATTTTTTTGGGTCAAATATTTGAAAAATCTTAGCGCACCGACCCGACCCTTTGAAATGCGCCGACTATTTAATCTTTTTCCTGCCATAAATGTTTCAAAAAATCTCCAAAAGAAAAGTTCTACACATCTTAATGCTGTCTGCCATGAGTCTAATTCGGTAAAGAAATCTAAATAATGTTTTCCGGTATTTCCATAATAATCTGCTGCTACAACAGTGCGGGGCGGTTGCCCGCCACTTTAAAACACCTGGCAAATCAGAAAATTTCGCCGGCCATATCCTGGGAGGTAGTTTTAGTGGATAACAATTCAACGGATCAAACCATAGCCGTTGCAGCGGAAGAATGGCGGAACTACGGATTGGGGATTCCTCTTAGGGTCATTCCTGAGCCGCAACAAGGACTGATTAATGCGAGGTTTGCCGGGGTAAAGAATTCAGCTTTTGACCTGCTGATTTTTTGTGACGATGATAATTGGCTGGACGAGAACTATCTCGCTCTCGCATACGGTACGATGTGTTTGCATCCGAATATCGGTGTACTGGGTGGACAGTCAACAGGACAATTTGAAACACAGCCTCCGGCATGGTTTGACCGGTATAAAAAAGCTTATGCTGTGGGCAAGCCGATGTTGTCATCCGGAGTTGCCAATCGTAGAACTTATATCGCAGGAGCAGGAATGGTAGTCAGAAAGGATATTTTTCAGTTGCTGGAAAGGTTGCATTATAAGCCCGTTCTAAAGGGCAGATGTGGATCGAAACTGTATTCTGGTGAGGATTCGGAACTTAGTCTCGTTCTACTCTTTCTCGGGTACGATATTTATTACGAAGCTGGCCTGCATTTTACACATTTTATTCCGGTCGCGAGATTATCCTGGAATTATTGTGTTGAAATGATCTCATCCGGCCACGCAATCCCGCACATTTATTTTAGTCTTTACCATTACAGCTTCCTGAGATTAAAACGAAATGAAAGTCCCGTATTTCAGAAAATTTATGTGAAAATTTTGGCAGGAGAGATTAAACAGCTTTTAAAAAGCATGTTGCCCTTATCAGCTTTATTACGACTGATTTTCCATACTTCCGCCGGGTCGGAGCGTTTGATAAAACAGCGTGCTGCTTATAACAAAATACTTTATCTCATCCTTCGACGAAAGAAGATAAAATCACAATTCAGGTTAGTGTGTTGGAATGTTTCAAACATACAATTACATCAACAGAAGCTCAAAGAAGCGTTACCTATAGGTTATGACTGCTGAAAAGCTGGTATCGGTAATCATGCCGGTTTACAACGGGCAGCGGTTTATTGGAGAAGCGATTCAGTCCGTTCTAAGCCAAACCTATGCTGACTTTGAGCTGATTATAGTAGATGACGGCTCCACGGATACCACGAAACCTGTCGTTGAAAATTTCCTTACACTCGATCCGCGGATAAGATATTTCTACCAGGAAAATGGGAAACAGGGAAAGGCGCGGAATAAGGGGATGGAAAATTCCAGAGGTGATTTAATTGCATTTCTTGATGCAGATGATGTTTGGCTGCCTGATTTTTTAGAACAACAATTATTCTATATAAACACCTGTGGCTCGGATATGGTTTTCTCTCTTGTCGGATTTATTGATGAAGAATCCACAATCCTTGAAGGAAGAACCGATCTGATACAAAGGGATTTTCATGGCATCTCGGGAATCAAGGCTTTGTTACAGGGAAATTGTATTCCCATTCTAACGGTTTTAGCGAGAAGATTGGCAATAATTAAAGCGGGAACATTTAGTGAATCAGCGGTTTTACAATACGGGGAAGATTACCGTCTTTGGCTTAATATGCTGAAAACAGGGTCAACACTGTCTTGTAATTATAAGGTGCTTGCTTATTATAGAAGACATGCTGCTCAGAGTAGTAAGGTAGCAATACTGAAGTATATGCAAATGATTAGGATTATCAAAGATGTCGATTCTGCAGGAATTGAAAGAGAGAAGAACCAGGCAATAAAAATTTGGTTGAAAAGGTATATGTACTCCAAAGAAATGACCGGCCGAAAGATCAGATCAGTACAACAGTTTTTTCCATCGCGAACGATCGGTATTTTTTTACAACCCGCTTCTTATTTTCTGTCGCCCAAAATAATAAGAGCAATCTTGACCATACTGTATTTCTGATTTAATATTGAACCTGGTTTTCGATTGAAATGAGTTGAACCAAACAATGAAAGTAAATCCTGCATCTTCAATTGTTTTTTACGTTCGGAAGAAATTGTACAATTCTCCCATCAGGGAAAAGCTGTACCGTTTTCGGGCAAGAACAAGACTGAGAAACCAAAGCTTTACAATCATATCAAATAATTGTTGGGCATGGAGTGTTTATGAAGATCTGGGAATCAATTATAACACACCCACCGTTGGATTATTTTTCTATGCTCCCTGTTATCTAAAGTTTGTCAGCGATTTAAAAACCTATGTAAATTTTCCACTGCGTTTTAAAAAAACTTCTTCCTACCAATCAGCGAATTTAAAAAGAAGCAGGTCACAGAAACAATATCCAATCGGCGTTTTAGGAGATGTGGAAATTCATTTCCTGCATTATAAAAATGAAGCCGAAGCTTCTGAAAAATGGAACCGCCGGATCAAAAGGGTTAATTACAATAATTTATTCCTGGCGTTTTCAGATACTGACCTTTGTACCATCGAATTGATACAACGATTTGATCAATTAGAATACCCGAACAAAGTATTTTTCGGCTCCAAAAATTACGAGAATGTTCATTCTCTCGTATGGTTGAAATGTTATCAAAACGATGAAAGAATTGGCGATATCAGCACAAACCGTTGGTCATACCGAAAATATTTCGATGTTGTAAAATGGCTGAACGGATTTAAGAACTAACTATGAGTGAACTTGAATGGACAGGTGAAAGGCTGGTTGCCTCAATTGAAAATGAATATTTCAAATTCGAACATCTTCACAGGTATGCCGTAGCACAAAAATTGGCGCACAACAAAATGGTGCTCGATATCGCTTGCGGCGATGGTTATGGAAGCCATATTATTTCGAAACCGATGATGATTACGATGATATAAGAAGCGATTTAGCGGGCACAGGCTATTTCAATAAAGCCTATTACAACATCGCAATTTGTTCCGGGTAAAAACCGGCTCCGATGATCTATCTTCTTTTTTTAATGGTTCCGGCCTAATCGTGAAAAAAATAACGGACAGCCGCGAGAAAGGCAGAAAGGATATTATGAAGACCAGCTCGTTGAAGATCGGTCATTTTTTAATCAGCAACTTCACCTTCTTAAGGAAATTGCAACGGGGTAGAAAAACGCAATGATTCAGGTTTCGGTCATCGTCCCCAATTATAATCATGCGCCGTTTCTTTCGAGAAGAATTGAAACCGTTTTGCAACAGTCCTTTCCTGATTTCGAACTGATTATCTTAGATGATTGTTCAACCGACAGCAGCCGGGAAGTGATTGAAAACTATCGTTCTCATCCAAAGGTTTCTACCATTGTCTACAATGAAAAAAACAGCGGATCTACTTTCAAACAGTGGGCAAAGGGTATTCAACTCGCAAAAGGCGAATGGATATGGATTGCGGAAAGTGACGATTGGTGTAAGCCGGACTTTCTTGCGGTACTGATGGAAGGGGTTTCAAAAGAAAAAGATTGCGTGATCGGCTTTGCACAATCTTTTTGCATGGCGGATGAAAAGACGATAAAATGGCAATCATCTCATTCAAAGCCGGAAGAATATATCGGCGGGAAGCAATTCATCGAACAAAGGCTTGTGTTTGGTTGCACCATCTTCAATGCAAGTATGGCAATTTTTAAACGCGATGCGGCACTGAAAATCCCTATGGACTATAGCGGTTATAAAATGGCGGGAGATTGGTTGTTTTGGATCAACCTGGCGCAACAGGGCAAGGTGTATATCAACGGGAAAACGCTTAATTATTTCCGAAAAACCGGTGCCGGTGTGAGTGCGCTCACTTATCAATCCGGAGAAAATTATTATGAAGAATTAAGGGTGTTGCACTGCATAAAAAGAGATGAAATAATTGCGAGGGAATACATCGATAAAGGCATCTTTAATAAGTATAATAATTTCCGGAGGCGAAAGTGTCAGTTTTCTACTAAACAAATTGAGACGATCGAATCGATGTTTGTGGAGCTCTACGGAAGCAAACTGCGATTCAGAAAAATGCGTATCCGTTTGCGGCTTAAATTAGTAAATCAAAAAATCAGGCTAAGACTAAATTCAGTCATAAAACTCAATTTTTGACGATCGCATATCTTATTCAGGCGCATGATCATTATGCGCATCTCCGGCGGCTGATTCAGTCGCTCGATGCACCAAATGTTCGTTTTTATATTCATATTGATAAGCGGTCGGAGTTGCCGGATCTCGAAGGTCATGATATTACTTTTATCGAAGATCGTGTTGCAGTGCATTGGGGAGGATTTTCGCAGGTGCAGGCAACCCTCAATCTGTTGAAGGAAGCGATTGCGGGAAGTCATGATTATTATGCACTGATCAGCGGAAAGGATTACCCGATCAGGCCGAATCAATATTTGCTTCAACAATTGGCGGAAGGCGGTGAATTTATTCATCTTCAGAAACTGGGAGAGGACCCTTTTGCACCGCTGTCCAGATATAAATATTATTATTTCACCGACCGCTATAACCGTCGCGATCGACATTCTCTTCAAACAAAAGTTTTTTTATTGCTTCAGCGGTTATTGCGCAAATTGAGAATCAGTAAGGCTTTGCCGTTTCCTTTGTTTACCGGAGCCTCCTGGTTTGTGCTTTCGCATGATTGTGTAAATTATATCTTGAAAGAAGTGCAGGCTAACAAAAAATACCGTTCGTTTTTCAGATACGGTTTTTGTGCCGATGAGAGTTTCTTTCAAACGATAATTGGCAATTCCTCCTTCCGTAAAACGGTGAAACCAAACTGCACTTTTGCGGACTGGACGGCTAACCCGGGTCCTGCCTTTATTTCAAAGGCGCATTGGCAGGAGTTGAAAACATCGGACAAATTCTTTGCGCGAAAGTTTACCGATGATTCAACTGAACTCATTGAAATGATAGAAAAAGAATTGCGATAAACTCGCCGGCTTGATGTTTGGAACAAAAAAAATGCGCCATTTGTCGTGGCGCATTTTTTTTCGAATGGTGTTGGTTATTTTACCAGTTTCAATTCGTCGATAATATGACTTGCTCCTCCGAGTTTATCAATACACCACAAAACATATCGCACATCCACGCAGATGGTGCGGTTCAGATCTTTGTCGAACTGCAGCTTGTGGCTCAGCGCTTCGTAATTGCCGTCAAAGGCAAGACCGATAAGGTTTCCGTGTGCATCCATTACCGGTGATCCTGAGTTTCCTCCCGTAATATCGTTGGTTGTAATGAAGTTGATCACAAGATCATTTTTACCTTTATCCATGTACTGGCCGAAATCTCTTTTCTTAAACAATTCGATTTGTTTCGATGGCAGATCAAACTCGTAATCGCCGGGAATATATTTCGCCAATACACCCTCGCTCGTGGTATAATAATCGTAGGTAACGGCATCCTGCGGGCTATAGCTTTTTACATTTCCGTAGCTAACGCGCATACTGAAATTTGCATCCGGATACATGTTTTTTGCTTTTGCCGGATCCATTTCCATAATTCCCTTCAGATACAACCGTCCGAGTTCATTATTTTTCGCAACAAACTCGCTGTATTTTGCACTGTAATTATCGACATAATTATTCACAAACATCGAAGCATACATGTAAGCCGGATCGTTTTGCAAAGTGGCTGCATCAGGATTTGAAATAAAATTTTTCCATTTTGATTCATCAAGGAAGATGGTATTTTCGAATACATAATCGGTTGCCTTTGTAGAAGTCGATTCATCATCGAGCGGACCGAAATTTTCTTCCACCAATCTCAATAATTCAGCCGGTTGTTGTGCGCGGTCAATATCATTGTAAAACCGGTAAGCCGTTTTTGCCATAATAATCCGGTCACTGGCAACATCTTCCTTCTTGAGGAAACGTTCATGTGCTTTATTTGCCGCTTCCGCCGCCTTCTGAATATCTTCTTTTGATTTTGTAGGATCCGTAAGCGCTTTCTCCAAAGACATCAGCGTAGAGGCAAAAGCCGCCAGAGGCGATCCTAAAACGCCTTCCGTGAGATAAACCCTTTCTTTGGCATAGGGAGCCCAGGCTTCATAATTCTTTTTATAATCCGAAATCACATTAGCATACTGCGGCTTGTCTTTTGCCCATGCCTCAAACTTTGCTTCATCGGCCTGTTTATTTTCAAACACATGGTATTTCAGGAGCTGTTTGGTTTCTCCGTCAAAGAATTTCCAATAGTTCGCAATGCCGGAATAGCTGTCGGCCAATTTAAGTTTTACCGCCGGATCCTTGATCATCTGCGCATGCATCGCTTTCAGACGAATATCACGCAGGTCAACCAGAGAAGGATTTTCAACCTCTGTTTTCAGTTTGATGCCATATGAAATTTCATAACGGTTGGTACCGCCCGGATAACCATAGATCATCGCGTAATCGCCATCTTTATATCCCTTCAGGCTAACGGGTAAGAACCATTTCGGTTTCAGGGGAACATTGGAAGCGTTGTAGGAAGATGGTTTGCCATCGGCGCCCATATACACCCTGAAGACAGAATAGTCGCCTGTATGACGCGGCCATTCCCAGTTGTCGGTATCGCCGCCAAATTTTCCCACCGTTTCGGGAGGAGCGCCCACAAGACGGATATCTTTATAGATTTTATATACATACATGATGTACTGATTTCCCTTAAACATGCTGTATACTCTTCCTGAAATACCATTGGTGGTGTCAAGCACTTTATCGGTTATCTGGCGGTAAACGGAAGTCAGTTTTTTTGCCCTTTCTTCTTCATTCAGTCCTTTCAGTGCAGCTTCAACCTGGTCGGTCACATCTTCAATTCTTTCAAGGAAAGTAACGGTAAGGTCGGTGGGAATTTCATCGGCTTTTGTCTTAGCATAAAATCCGTCTTTAAGATAGTTGTGTTCCATTGTGCTTGCGCCGGCAATGGCACTGTATCCGCAATGGTGATTGGTAAAGATCAGCCCTTCCTTGCTTACAATCTCACCCGTGCAACCTCCGCCAAAAATGATGATGGCATCCTTGATGGAGGGCTGGTTGATGCTGTAAAGCTGCTCTTTCGATAATTTAAGACCGTGTTTTACCATGTCATTATATACCTGCTGGCCAAGCAGCATAGGCAGCCACATACCTTCATCCGCGCTTGCTCTGAAGAAGGTAAGGCATACAATAATAATCGCTAGAAATTTCTTCATCGTTAACTTTTTGGCCAAAAATAGGACAAAAATTTGCGGGAAAATATTTTGAAAGTTTTTCCGGTTTTTCTAGAAATGCCAGCTTTACAAGATTGTTGAAAAAATGAGATTTTGTGCATGAAATTTTGAGGTTGAGGAAAATCATTTGAATATTTGAAAAAAGAATGTATAAATGGGAATTTATGAACGCTCAGGACTAAGGAAACTGGGACTTAACGTGGTAGAATGGCTAAACTGGATCCGGATCTACAAATTGAAGACAGGAACGAAAATTTTCGGTAATCTACTCAAAAGAAAGAATGGTTATTTTCAAGTCAATGCATCGATGTTTGAAGCGCCGGTTTACCTGCGCGACAATGCGTCAGATGTTTTCATATTTAAGCAGGTTTTTTATGAAAAACAATATGATTTATATGATCGGGAAATGCCAGCAGCCTTAACTATTATTGACGCCGGAGCCAATATCGGGATGGCGTCGGTATATTTTTCTTTGAAATTTCCTGATGCTCAAGTAGTAGCCATTGAACCAGAAAAAAGCAATTTTGAAGTACTGGTAAAGAACACTTCGCATTATAAGAATATCAAATCGATGAACAACGCGTTGTGGGATAAAAATGAATTACTGCATATTAGTAATCCATCTTCTCTAGCAGCGGGATTTATTGTTGAAGGAACGAAAGAGGAAAAATCGGAGCTCTTGCAGGGAGTGACGTTAGGCAAGATAATGGAAGAAAATCATTGGGAAGGAATAGATATCCTTAAAATGGATATTGAGGGCGCCGAAAGGGAAGTTTTTTCAGCCAATGATCTTGAATGGCTCAAAAAAGTAAAGCTGCTGATTGTTGAAACGCATGATCGTTTCAAACCAGGAACGACAAAGGCCTTATTTAAGGCAATTGAACCTTATGATTATACCGCCTATTTTCATCACGAAAATATTTTCATCTTTTTTAATCCGCAAAAATGAAGATAGCAGCGGTCGTAATTCTTTATCATCCGGAAGAGCAAGCTCAAACAAATATCTTGTCCTATGCTCCTTTTGTTGATAAGCTGTTTGCGGTTGATAATACCGAAAATCCATATTTCAGCATGGAAGCAGAAGGAATGGATTTTATCTACGTTGCAGATCAGCACAATAAGGGAATTTCCATCAGATTAAACCAGGCAGCACAATTGGCAAGACTCTCGGGATTTGACTGGCTGCTTACTATGGACCAGGATTCTTCGTTTGATAAAGCGGTGTTTAAGCAGTATTTAAATTGTATTGAAAGTTATCCCGGAAAAGAAAGTGTGAGCATGTTTGGCGTAAACTATTCGGCAATGAGCAGAGAAGAAGGCAATTGCAATTCTGAAGAAAGTCTGCAATTGATTACGTCGGGCAGTGTTTTGAATCTTAAAATATGGAAGGAATTAAACGGGTTTGATGAGCAGTTGTTTATCGATGAAGTGGACTTTGAATACTGTCTTCGATCAAGGAAAAATGGGTTTAAAACGATTCGGTTTCCTTCCATCTCAATGAAACATAGCCTTGGCCAACTGGTTACAGGCCGGTCGCTGAAAAATGCAAAGGTCACTTCCAGAACCTTGCATCCGCCGATCAGATTGTATTACATTGCCCGCAACTTCTTTTATATTCAGAAAAAATACCGGCAGGATTTTCCGAAGGAAATTGATGATCGCAGGAGGAGTCTCATCAACCGGATAAAGAATAATGTAATCTATAATCCGGCAAGAATGGAGGTTGTAAAATTCCTCTTCAAGGCCCGGGGCGATTTCCGGAAAAATAAGATGGGAAAGCAATCGTAGTTAAACTGCCTTTTCCGTCTTCATCTCCTCCAGCAACTGAAGAAATTTGCTGAGCCCTTTTCTTTTCAATCCGTCTAACTGAAAACTCAAATTTTTCCGGTAATAGGTATTCAGGTCGTAATCGGGAAATGGATTTTGCGCAATCACTTCATCCAGATATTCAAAACCAAGACCGTTAGCCTCATTGAATTTTTGAATGAACGAGTCAGGTAGTTTTTTGTTTGCGATCCAGGCAGCGAATACAAATGGCAGTCCCGTCATCTCTATCCAACCTTTAGCAAGATCGTAGATGTAAGGCGATATTTTTCTCTGGTGCAACGCGCGGTCGCCAATTACCACTCCTGCTGTTGCACCCTTCATTTCGCTGATGTAATTTTTGCCCCCCGGTAATAGTTCAACGTCCATATTCCAGTGAAACCGCATCAAAACTCTGGCAAGATTGATGGATGTATTACTTTGATAATCGAGCAGCACTTTCTGAATATTGTGTAAGGGAACCTCGCTGAACAGGGCTACACTTGCCACACCCTCTATCGCCCCGATACAATAATCGCTCACGATGAAATGTTCCTTCATTTTTGGAATGATGGCAACAGGAACGAGCCCAAGATCTATTTCATTATTCAATAAAAGCGTAGCGATACGCGAAGGATAGTCAACCATCAGATCCATTTCATTCCTCAATTCTTCCGATTGTTCGATGCCAAATAATAATGGCTTTGTGTTTAAATAACTTACGGCCCCAACTTTTATCTTGTCCAATTCTGCTATTTTTGCCGCAAAGAAAAGAAAAGAAAATTATTTAAGCCTTAGGGTATGGAACTGAATGAACTTTCCGCTATTTCACCGGTCGATGGCCGTTATCGCAAAAAGGTTTCCGGCCTTGATGCGTATTTCTCTGAATATGCTTTAATGAAATACCGCGTCTTTGTGGAAGTGGAATACTTCATTTCGCTTGCAGAATTTCAACTTTTCAGTCTCGATGATTCCACTAAGGAATACCTGCGGAAAGTGGCCAGAAGGTTTTCAATTGAAGATGCGAAGGAGATCAAAAAGATAGAACGCACGACCAATCACGATGTAAAAGCAGTGGAGTATTTTCTGAAAGGAAAACTGAACAACGATGAAACCGGTGAGTGGATTCATTTCGGCTTAACCTCGCAGGACATTAATAATACCGCTATTCCGTTAAGTTGGAAAGATGCAATTACCCGGCTATACTTACCTGAAGTGGTCAAATTGGTTGAAAAACTGAAATCGCTTTCCGCCGAATGGAAGGACGTTTCAATGCTCGCAAGAACCCACGGGCAGCCCGCTTCACCTACAAAGTTGGGAAAAGAAATAAGGGTGTTTGTAGAGCGTATTGAAGGCCAGCTTGCACTGTTCACGCAAATTCCCTATTCAGCAAAGTTTGGAGGAGCCACCGGAAATTTCAATGCGCATCATGTGGCATTTCCATTAAAAGACTGGACCGGGTTTGCCAATGATTTTGTGGAAGGAAAACTTGGATTAAAGCGATCAGAATTCACGACCCAGATTGAACATTACGATAATCTGGCGGCGCAGTTTGATAATTTAAAGCGGATAAATACGATCTTAATTGATCTTTGCCGGGATGTATGGACATACATCAGCATGGATTATTTCAAACAAAAAATCAGGAAAGGTGAGATCGGCTCTTCTGCCATGCCGCATAAGGTGAATCCTATTGATTTTGAAAACGCCGAAGGAAATTTTGGTCTGGCGAACGCTTTTTTTGAACATCTTTCCCAGAAATTACCGGTTTCGAGGCTGCAGCGTGATCTTACCGACAGTACGGTTTTAAGGAACCTTGGAATGCCGATGGCCTATACCATGATCTCATTTCAGTCCCTGATGAAAGGATTGGAAAAATTACTGTTGAATGAAGAAAAACTGCAACAGGATTTAAACAACAACTGGGCGGTAGTGGCAGAAGCCATTCAAACGATCCTGAGAAGAGAAAATTATCCAAAGCCATACGAAGCCTTACTGGAATTGACAAGAGGGAAATCTTCTATTTCCAAAACTGATATAGAGTCGTTTATCAATAACCTGAATTTGAGGGAGGAAATAAAGAAGGAATTGCTGCGAATCACACCGGCAAATTACACGGGCATTCAAATTTACAATTGACGATATTAATCTGGATTACTAAAACAATTATTTATGAGATTAAACAACCTAAAACTGGTTGCTGGCACTTTGCCTGTTTCCAGCCTTGCACGGATGTACGAAAGATCCGGCTTTACAAAACTCCGCCATTAATACTTCTGGCGTCGATGAAGCTAAGCTATCAAGTAACCTGGTTGCCTGGTACACTTTCAACGGAAATGTAAAGGATCACAGCGGAAACGGGAATGATATATTTTTTAACAATGCAACTTTTGCAGGGGCAAAAGTGGTAAAGAAAACTCCGCCTTTAAGTTCAATGGAAGTTCTTCTTATATGCGGGTAGCGAATAGCGCATCCTTGCAATGACACCGGAAAAAGGTCTCACGTTGGTTGCATTGTTTAAAGTAGAAGGATTTTATGATGGCCGTTGCCATGCAAACAGGATTATCCAGAAAGGAGAAGATCACGATAATGGCGTATACACTTTAGGGTATGACGATCTGATTTATTGGAATGGATATAATTGTGACCAACCGGTTGCTACAGAGTTTCAGAATTTTTATGCAGCGTTTGGCAATAACCAATATGATGGAGTGGGGTCAAGAGCATCCGAATATGTTCGAAAAGATAAGTGGTACACCTTGGTGTACACATTCGATCCGAAAACAAGCGTGAGCAAGCTTTACATCAATAACAAAGTTCCTAAAGAAACAAACGTCGACTTCGATTTCTCCTATTCTCCCAACTCAAAGGATTTATATATTGGGAGAATGGAAAGTGATGAATTCCCCTACTGGTTCAACGGTGTGATCGACGAAATCAGAATATATAACTCAGTCTTATCTCCAAAAGAAGCAGATTTTGTGTATAAGAGCATAAATAACTAATTCGTGTTTTACATCACTTTTTTGAAGCCGGACTTGCTCCGGTTTTTTTGTGTATGTGCAATCGACTCACTTCGGCGCTCCACCTTCATAATAAAATTTTTCGTAATAAATTTTATTATTTTAAATTGCTCAACAATAAAACAACTTTTGTATGGTCTTTCAAAACAATAAAAAGAAGATAGCCGTTTTTTCATTTTTGATTTGCTTTACTTTTTTTGGTGTAGCTGCCTATTCTCCCGTGAAAGAAGATCCGGGGCCGTGGAAAAATCTGCAGGTTCTTCCCAAGGATATCAGTAAGGATAGCCTCGATGCGGTTATGCAGGGTTTTAAAAAAGCGCTGGGCGTCGGTTGCACTTTTTGTCACGTTCATGAGGGTGAAGATTTTAGTAAAGGCTGGAAGTGGGAAAGCGACGATAAGCCGGAAAAACAAACTGCCCGCTATATGATGCGTATGACGAGAGGTATCAATGAAACCTATTTCAACTTCGACTCGTCATCCCGCGCCGACACTATAAATGTAGTAAGTTGTGTAACCTGTCATCGCGGAATACCACATCCTGATAAAGACGCGATAAAAAAGCAGATGGAAGAAGACGAGGAAGAATAAAGAAGGAAATCTATTAGGTCTCCTGGTTATTAAAACATTTTGGCGCCCAAATATCAGGTTTCCGTCAACTGTTTCTTTTCAGGCTGCGGTAGGCAAGAATGGCGCTGATCAGCGTTAAGATGGCTCCCATCAAAAATGGCGCGCCGGCGAATAAAAACGGCGCCCCTTCACTCGTAAAATAGGCAAATAGTGAGGTCATTAGGACGGGTCCGAAGATGGAAGTGGCACTCATTAAACTCGTTAATCCGCCCTGTAACTCGCCTTGTTCATTGTTTGGAACCGTGCCGGAAATTATGCCCTGCAAAGATGGACCCGCAATTCCCCCGAGTGAATAGGGCACCATAAAGGCAAACATCATCCAACCCTTAGTAGCAAAGGCAAACAATAAGAATCCAAGACTGTAAAGTGTGAGTCCGATATACACGCCTCTTTTCTGCCCGATCTTCGGAATGATAACTCTGATCAATAATCCTTGTACGAGCGCAATCATAATGCCGATGAAGGTTAAAGAATAGCCTACCCATTGCGGTGTCCATTCAAATTTTTCCATTGTATAAAATGTCCAGGTTGTCTGAACGGCATGGGCTGAAAGGTAAACGAGAATCAGGGAGATGATCAAGCCCGCGACCGCCGGATATTTTCGCAGGTGCTTTAAAGAGCCGAGTGGATTGGCGCGTTTCCAACTGAACTGCCGGCGGTTTTCGCGGTTCAACGATTCCGGCAAAATAAAATATCCGTACAGCCAGTTCAGCAGCGTGAGCACGGCTGCGGCATAAAACGGAACCCGTGATCCGTATTCAGCCATAATACCGCCGATTGCCGGTCCAACAATGAAGCCCATTCCGAATGCTGCTCCCAGCAATCCGAAATTCTGCGCCCGCTTTTCGGGTGTGCTGATGTCAGCGATATAGGCGGAAGCGGTAGAGAAGCTGGCGCCGGTTATGCCGGCAATTACTCTTCCCAAAAACAGCCACCAGATTGTAGGAGAGATGGCAAGTAAAATATAATCCAATCCGAAGCCAAAGAGTGAAAACAACAATACCGGTCTCCGGCCGTATTGATCGCTCAGATTGCCGATGATGGGGGCAAAAATGAACTGCATGAAGGCATAGGCGAAGGTGAGCCAGCCGCCCCATTCTGATGCCTGGCTGAGATTGCCATGAATCAGTTCTGTTATTAAAAGCGGCATCACCGGGATGATTATTCCAAACCCAATGGCGTCAAGCAAAAGGGTGACAAAAATAAATCCCAGTGCCGCATTTTTCTTTTGTGCCATGCATTTCAAACTTTAGAAAAAGGCTGCAAAAATCAGCAATTCCGGCGATACAAAACAACATTTTTATTTGACCGGTAATCGTTTTTCAGCAATTATGGAACCGTTATTATTTCGGGATTCCCGGTCACCTTCCGCCGATAGGACTTAAATTTGTAATTATCGGGCCGGTCGCAGCTTTATTAGTGGTTCTTTTTTTGCGGCTTAGGGAAAAGGTTTTTTGCCGGTCTTTTTATTTAATAATCAAAAAAATTCAGGAAGTGGCACTAAGAAAAAATGAAGGAAATGCAGATAAGAAAAGGATAAAAAAAACGTCTGCCTCAAAGAGTGAACCGATAAACAAGGAAGAAAATAAAACACCGTTGAATAAGCAAAAGACGGAAAATGAGGCTGAAAAAATTACCAAACCTGAAAAAAGTCCAACCAATTCGTCTCCCGCTACAGGAGCGATCCGCAAAGTCGCAAAAGCCGGAAATCTCAAACCGAAGGCCTCTGAAACGAAAGCGGAAACGCAAAGTACATTGACTGAAAACGAACCGAAGACCGGGGAAAAACCAGATGCGATAACCACTGATTCAAATATATCAGCGCCTTCAGCTGAAGCGGAAACACCCGGGGAAAAGAAGGCAGCTGGTTTAAAAAGTAAACGTCAGAAAAAGGTCGATAGTCCTACAAAATCCATCACTCCAAAACGCGAAATTAAAAAAGGAGAGGATCCCGTGGCACCGAAAAAGGCGTCTGCCAAACCCGGAGAGGAAAAACAAAGTGCGGTAAAATCACTCGATCCGAAAAAGGAAATTGCAAAAGGAGAGGATCCGGTTTCTGTCGATTCTAAAGACGGAAAAAGAAAAAGCGATCCTTCCGAAAAGGCAACCAAAAAGACAACAGGCGGTAGGGCGAAGCCACAATCTGCCGGGCCGGAAACAGATAAGTCGGCCAGCGAAACACCTCCGGCTGAAAATAAAAAGACAGGCGCCAAAAAGCGGTCTCCAAAAAGGTCTTCCGATGCGATGCCGGCTGAAACCTTCGATAAAACCGCAGAAGCAGCAACGGTTTCAAAACCTGCAGACGCGAAGAAGGAACCGAAAACATCAGCATCGTCCTCAAAAAAAGCGATGCCTTCGCAGGTGCGAATTCGTTTTATCATTCGCTTTCATACAAATCCCGGACAATCAATATTTATCAGCGGCGATCATGAAATTTTTGGACAAAAAGATTTGTCGATGGCTTTGCCGTTGCAATATGTGGATCAGGATAGGTGGAGTATCGAACTTGACATTGATCCGGCTTTGCTGCCGAAGGAAGGTTTTAGTTACAACTATGTTTTGAGAGATCAGGACGGATCGTTGACACTCGATTGGGGAAGAGACAAAGTTTTAAGTCCCGACGATCTTACCGCAGCAGAAGTTGTGTTTATCGATTCCTGGAATTACGCGGGATATATCGATAATATTTTTTATACAGAACCTTTCAGAAACGTTTTACTGAATCAGCATTTTGAAGGCAATGAAATTGCCGTTGAAGAAGCTTACACCCATCTTTTCAGGGTTAAATCGCCTTTGTTGAAAAACGGGCAGACTTTATGTATATCAGGCAACTGGAATGATTGGGATCAAAACAGACCGGTGTTGATGCGGAAAGCTCCCGGCAAAGACTATTTTGAAGTGGGTGTGGATCTTTCGGCCGTTGCCGGCTCAGTCGTTTATAAATACGGCATTTTCGATACAGTTGCGCAAAAATTTGAAAGATTTGAGGAAGGCGAAAATCGAATTCTTAACCCTCCAACTCCCTCAGTAAAAACGATCATCAATGATGGTTTCGCCCTGCTTCCTTCCACTTTGTGGAGGGGAGCGGGTGTAACCGTTCCGGTTTTCAGCCTTCGCTCGGCAAAAAGTGAAGGAATTGGTGATTTCCACGATATCAGATTACTGGCCGATTGGGCTAAAAAAACCGGTCTCAAACTTATCCAGCTATTGCCGGTAAATGATACGACGATCACGTTTTCATGGCAGGACAGTTATCCTTATGCCACCATTTCCTCGTTTGCCCTTCATCCGGTTTATCTTCGGCTGAGCGAAATGGTGTCGGAAGAAAACCGTTCTGTTTTAGAACCTTATTTGATAGAATTTGAAAGCCTCAACAAATTGCCTTCGCTCGATTATGAGTCGGTATTGAAGACCAAATGGGAGGTTATCAGGAAAATTTATCCGCTGCAGAAGGATCAGGTTTTTGAATCCGAGGACTACAAAACATTTTTTGAAAAGAATAAAGACTGGCTGATTCCGTACGCCGCTTTCTGTTATTATCGGGATCAATATAAGACCGCGGATTTCAATCATTGGCCGGCTCATTCGGTGTATCATGCTACGGAAGCAACCCATCTGTTGGCCGAAGGTTCTGATAGTTTTGAGGAAGCAGCCATTCATCTGTTTGTTCAGTTTCACCTGCATAACCAGTTGAAAGATGCCGCAAACTATGCGCATCAGAATGGCGTGATTTTGAAGGGCGATATTCCCATTGGAATTTCCAGAAACGGAGCAGATGCATGGCAGCATCCTGATTTGTTCAATATGAATCTGCAGGCTGGAGCGCCGCCGGATGATTTTGCAAAGACCGGGCAAAACTGGGGATTTCCCACCTACAATTGGGATGTAATGCAACGAAACGGCTTTCATTGGTGGCGAAGCAGGTTTGATCAAATGAGCAATTATTTCGACTCTTTCCGGATCGATCATATTCTCGGATTTTTTAGAATGTGGAGCATTCCCTTTGAATCGGTTGAAGGAATTATGGGACATTTTGAGCCTGCAATTCCGGTTTATCTTAAGGAGTTTTATGAAAGAAATATCCGGTTTGACCGTAACCGCTATTGCCTTCCATTTATCAACCATCAGACATTGACCGACATTTTCGGAGATCAGACTGTTCATGTGAAAAATCAGTTCCTCGATTATAAAGGCAACGACCATTACGAATTTAAAGAGGCGTTCAATACGCAACGAAAACTCGTGGATCAGTTTGCAAACTGGGAACAAAATGAACACAATAGCTGGCTGAAGTATCAGTTGATGCAACTGTTGGGCAATGTAATTCTTTTTGAAGCGGAGGGCTCCAACGGGCAGGAGTTTCACTTCAGGTTTGATATGGATAAAACAACCTCGTTTCAATGGCTCGACGAGCACACAAAGGGCGGGTTGAAAGACCTTTATGTAAATTACTATTTTCAACGGCAAAACGATTTCTGGCTGCACCAGGCCATGCAAAAACTTCCGCCATTGAAACGGGAAACCGATATGATGGTTTGCGGAGAAGATCTGGGTCTCGTGCCGGATTGCGTTCCATCGCTGATGTTGCAACTCGGCATTCTAAGCCTTGAAATTCAGCGGATGCCGAAGAAGCCGGGAAGAGAATTTTTTGATCCCGCTGATGCCCCCTATTTAAGTGTGGTAATGCCCTCAACCCATGATATGAGTACCGTAAGAGGTTGGTGGGAAGAAGACCGCAACAAGACACAACGGTTTTTCAATGAAGTATTGCATCACCGCGGATATCCGCCCTATTATTGCGATGCCTGGGTGAATAAAGCGATTGTGATGCAGCACCTTCAATCACCGGCAATCTGGAGCATCTTTCAGATTCAGGATTTGTTTGGCATCAACAGAAATATCAGAAGGCTCAATCCACATGAAGAAAGGATCAATGATCCGGCTGTCAGCAAATATTACTGGAACTATCGCATTCACCTAACACTCGAAAAGCTGTTGGATGCAGATGAGTTTAACCATGAACTAAAGGAAAGCGTGCAAGTGGCGGGAAGGTCATAGCTCAGGTGAAAAGAAGAATAATTTGAGTGCATAGCAGCCCTATTTTATCGGAAAAGTTTGTGCAAATTTGTGCAAAATACCGGTGATGAAATTTGATGCTGCTAAATTGCTCGATGATCTGAAAACAATGTCCGAAAGCCATCTGAAAACGGCCGGAAATTTCAGGCTGCTGCATCAGGACGTTTTAAACCATAAAGCGAGCAGTCAATCCTGGAGTGCGCTGGAGTGCATCGAACATTTGAATATGTACGGCGATTATTATATCCCGGAAATTTCAAGGCGATTGCAAGCAGCGCCTGATTCCTCCAACACCCTTTTTGAAAGCGGGTTACTCGGCAATTACTTTGCGAAAAGCATGCTGCCAAAGGAGAAACTGAACAGGATGAAGACCTTTAAGGATAAAAATCCCAACGGAAGGAAGCTTGACGTTTCCGTGCTGGACAAATTTATCGATCAGCAAAACGAGTTGTTGAAATTGCTGGAAATGGCGGGTCGTAAAGATCTCAGCAGGATCAAAACCTCCGTTTCGATCACCAAACTTCTCAAACTGAAACTGGGAGACACCTTCAGGGTGTTGATTTATCATAATGAACGTCACCTGATGCAGGCGAAAAAGGCAATCGAAAATGGAAGACCGGCGATTTCATCGCTGGCCCGTTAATCCTGTTATAAACCGGATTCTTCCCGGTCTTCATCTATCACTGCCGTTCCATCGCTCAGGTTTACGAGATAGCCTTCTGTATCGATATTAAATTTTTTCTGGTATTGTTGCAACAATTGCTCCATGATGCTCCAGGATTTTTCCCGCTCAATAATGTTGATCGTGCAGCCGCCAAAGCCTCCGCCCATTACTCTCGATCCGATTACTTCCGGAAAATGTTTCGCTTCTTCTACCAGAAAATCCAGTTCTTCGCAGCTTACTTCATACAGGTCTTTAAGCCCGTTATGCGTTTCAAACATTAATTTTCCAAATGCTTTCATATCGCCAGAACTGAGCAACTTTGCCGCTTGTTGTGTTCTTTGAATTTCTTCGGTCACATAAAGACAGCGCTTGTAGATGGTTTTTCCCAAAGCATCTTTTTCAGCTTCCACCTGTTCGGGGGAAAGGTCTCTGAAATTGCGGATTGTTGGATATTTCTCTTTCAATGTTTCCAAACCTTGTTCACATTCCGCTCTTCTTTTATTGTATTCACCCGTTGCAAGATCGTGGTGCACTTTTGAATTAATAAGAACGATGTTGTAATCCGCGTTATTAAATGGAAGGTATTGATATTCGAGTGAGTCGCAATCCAATAAAATCACATGATCTTTCTTTCCGAATAAGTTCGCAAACTGATCCATTATTCCTGTTTTCACCCCGGGAAAACTGTGTTCTGCCTGTTGTCCCAAAATTGCCAGATCTTTTTTTGACAGCTTGAGATCAAAAAGCTTGTTTAAGGCGAACGCGAGACCGCATT
>JAFAEW010000104.1 GCA_023423835.1 Bacteroidota bacterium
GCCGATGGTACTGCAATATCATGTGGGAGAGTAGGTAGCCGCCGTATTTATTTTTAAAGCCCTTTCAGACGATCCTGAAAGGGCTTTTTGTTTACCTGACAGCCATATCCTTAAACAATTTACCCAAATAAATGCCGCAACCTGTTTGAAATAGTATTAGCATGAATTTATCCGGAAAAAATTTTGTATCTCAAAATCCATGTATTATCTTTCCGGTTTCCACTATTTTAAGCTTATCATTCTTATTGATTATATCTAAGTTTTAGTATTATGAAAAAAGCAATTTCATTTCTGCTTTTGGTCTGCTTCGTAGCCGCCCTGTTTTCATCCTGCTATGAAAGCAGAAGAAGCAGTAATTGCCCTTCACACGATGTGAACTATTTTAGAAGGTAAAAAATAATTAATGAATTGGATCAATCTGACGGATATTAGTCAACTGGCTGATATCGACCGCCTTTCCTATGACAAACCACAGTGGATCTACAAGCACAGTACACGCTGTATCGTAAGTAAAATCGCATTGAGGAAACTTGAGAGCAGCAATCTCCTTTCGCAACAACCGGGATTTTTCCTGGATCTCATTAAATACCGCAATGTTTCAAATACCATTGAAGATCATTATGAGATCACCCACGAATCGCCGCAGATCCTGATCATAAAAAAAGGGAAATGTATCTTCTCTGAAAGCCACATGGCAATCGACCCCGGTGAAATGATGCAATTGTTGCAGCAGGATAGCCACACTTAGTACCTTCATCACTTTGTTGCTCTTATTCTTACACGATTCCTAATTTTGCGAACCAACATCTTAAAAGAATAAGCGTTAATAATACTTCCTGATGGCGAAATTTCAATTGAAGGTTTTGAAGGTTGCAACTGACCCGGATCACACTATTTTTCAGACATTGCAATCGGCGGGAATCAGGGACATCGGCATCCATCCGTTCTCAGGCACCATAAGTTTTACCGGGACCGGCAAATTTCAATCTATTGGTGAACTTACAGATTATGTACACAAGGCCGGCCACTCCACAAGGGTTTTAAATACCAATTCCCACAAAACGCGGATTTATCTGCTCATTTCGACTTTACTAACGTTGATCGCCGGTTTCACCTCGTTTTTTCTGCCGAAGGGTTATGCAACCGAAATTATTTTGCTGATTTCAACTACCGCGAATTATCTTCTATTACTAAGGTTCTTTCAGGTAAACAAATATTTTTTGATGCCCGGAGTCATCTATCCGGCACTTCTAACTTTAATCGCAATCTCAGCACTATTTTTTTCGGCTATCTATTTCAATCTTTTCGGGGGTGAGATAACGCTTTTTTATTGGAAGGCATCCGTGCTTGTTACACTCGTGCTCCTAGCTGTCTTATTGTATGAACAGCATAGCAAAAACCTCGACCGGCAGTTTGAGTTTCCGGAAGTTGCCGCTTCAGGGAAAGCGAGTATGATCGCATACGATGCTGAGAATACCGAACATATCTTCCCGGTGGATGCCTGCGACCTGAAAACCGGCGATCTTATCCTGATAACCGAAGGCGAAATTGTGCCGGCTGATACGAAGATATTATCCGGAGTTGGCACAGTATGTCATCCGGCTTTCAGAAGCGGTAGTCCAGCAGAAAAACAATCGAACGATCTGCTTCTTTCCGGATACCGGGTTCAGAAAGGAAGATTTAAGGGTTACGTGATATTGCCACCGGAGAATTCCTTTCAGCAGCGGCTTGCGGATGCCGTAAAAACGGAGCAATCAAGATTGTGGATCACCACTGCCACAACAGAAATGATTTTGAAAATAATAGCCGTGGTGATAATGGTATTGGCTGCCGTCAATTTCATTGTCAACTATTTTTTCGGATTGAACTTTTCGGAAAATTTAATTCGTTCTGCGACGATAATTTTATGCGGACCGGCTTTTCTATTTCTTTTCTCCAAATCATTATTTCAGGCTGCCCTTATCAGGCCACTGCAAAACGGAATGCTTTTCAGATTCTCTGCATTCACCAAAAAAATACATCGCCCTGAAAGGATACTTTTTGAACCGGCAGAAATTGTTACCAATGGCAACACAACTACTGGTGCGTTTCACCTTGCTTCGGCAGAAATATCCGCGGAAGCATTTAAATCCATTGCCTTTCAAATACTGAAATTTAGTGGTGGTTCACTTGCAGCTGCGGTAAAAAAAGAGTGGAAACAAAAAAACGGGTTACAGCTTTTTTCCCACGAGAAATCGGATAATACCGTTTCGGCGAAAGATAAGGCCGGAAATTTTTATAAAGCTGTTTTCAACGGGTCGAATTGCCGGGAAACAGATGCAAGTGAAAAAGGAGCCGATTTGCTGGTGCTGAAAAACGAGACATTGATTGGATGGGTGATTTTTGAGGATAAGATTTCCGCCGGCGCAAAATCTGCTATAAATTATTTTAAATCAGTTGGCATCGATCCGTTTTTGCTGCGATCTGAATTTCCCGATTATTCCGTTTCAGTTGCCCGGGAACTACAACTTGAAACTCTGTTATTTGAGGAGGCTTTAAAAAAATCAAATGGCAACAACATCTTTGTATTGAAGGATTCAAAGGGTCGCACGGAAGATCGCCGGTCAAACCTTTGGATTTCGCTTGCAGATAAAACGAATGGAATTGAACCTGATTCTGATATTTTGGTTTTTGAGAATGGTTTAGAAAAGGTTGTTTCCGCTTTTAAAACTTGGAAACAAATTCATCGGCGTTATTATCGATTTACGATATTCGGGATAATCCTGCTTTTGTTGGTGATAATTCTTGCAGCCATGGGGCTTTTTTCCCCTGGTTTGGCTTTCGTGCTAAGCGTTTTGTTTAATTACATCACTGGTTTTCGCTTTACAATCAACAATGCCGAAAAATGATTGATCTTAAAACGCTAATTTCATCTAACTTGCTTCAATGCCTGCACCTTTATCGATACTAAAAAAATATTGGAATTACGATAGTTTCAGGCCTGTTCAGGAATCTATTATCCACTCTATTTTAAACGGACATGACACCTTTGCCTTGCTTCCGACCGGCGGTGGAAAGTCAATTTGTTTTCAAATTCCGGCGTTGATGATGGATGGCATTTGCCTGGTCGTTTCGCCCTTGATTGCATTGATGAAAGACCAGGTAGAACAATTAAATAGAAGAAATGTACCGGCTATCGCCATTCACAGTGGTCTCAGCCCCCGGGAAGTGGAATCTGCATTTGAGGCTGCACGGTTTGGTAGATACAAGTTCGTTTACATCTCACCTGAAAGACTACAAACCAATCTCTTCAAGTCGTTCCTCAATTCGGTAGCGATCTGCCTGATCGCTGTCGATGAAGCGCATTGTATTTCACAATGGGGATACGATTTCCGACCTGCCTATTTACGCATTGCGCAGGTGCGAAAATATTTCCCTGCCGTTCCACTGATCGCATTAACGGCGAGTGCAACACCGCTGGTTCAGGCCGACATTATTGAAAAACTGTTGTTCAGAGGAAACAATGTTTTCAAACAGTCTTTTGAACGGCCGAATCTTTCTTACAGTGTGTTTAAGGTTGACAGCAAGATCAATAAGATCATCGAAATTTTGCAAAATGTTCCGGGAAGCAGTATCGTTTATTGCAAGAGCAGAAAGCTCACAAAACAGGTTGCCGATTTACTCGCTTTGCAAAATTTTAGCGTTGATTTCTATCATGCAGGGTTGCCGCAGGAACAAAGAAACAAAAAGCAGGAAGCCTGGATCAGAAACGACATTAGGGTGATTGTTTGTACAAACGCTTTTGGAATGGGAATCGACAAACCGGATGTAAGAACTGTCATTCATTATAATGCGCCCGATTGTCTTGAAAATTATTACCAAGAGGCGGGAAGGGCCGGAAGAGACGGCCTCAAATCCTATGCAGTCTTACTCTACCAGCAGGAGGATGAACAGGAATTACTGAGCTATCCCGAACTAAGGTTCCCTTCATTATTCGAGATTAAAAAAATCTATCAATCGCTGGCCGATTATTTACAAATTCCTGTCGGGTCGGGTCAGGGTCAGTATTATAGCTTCGACCTCAATGAATTTGTGCACAATTTTAGGTTGAATGTGCATTCGGTCATTTCCGCGCTGAAAGTGTTGGAACAGGAAAAGCATATCTGGCTTACGGAAAGCGTGTTTATTCCTTCACAAATAACATTTACTGTTGACAAGGAAGATCTGTTTGATTATGAAAGGATGTATCCAAAATTAGAGCCTGTTATCAAGTGTTTGTTGAGAACCTATGAGGGCATCATCCATTCTGAAGTGTCCGTATATGAATTACAAATTGCCATGTTGCTGAAATATTCGGTGGATGCTGTGAAAGAAGATCTTATTCGTCTTGCTGCTTTAAGAATCATAAAGTATGAGCCGGTAAAAGAAAGTCCGCAAATATTCTTCATGCTCAACCGGGCTCCGGCACAATATCTGAATATAAATATCGATGAATATCTCCGGCGGAAGCAACAGTACGAGTTGCGGCTAGAGTCGATGCTCAAATACATTCATCTCGAACACAAATGCAGAAGCAGCTTTATCAGTTTTTATTTTGGCGATAAGTCGATAACCGATTGTTTAGTTTGCGATAATTGCCTGCATGCAAAAAATACCGTGCTATCAACCGAAGAATTTCAAAAAATCGAACGCAGAATTTTAGGAAACATACCAGAAAACGGTAACAGTTTAACCGTAAAGGAATTGCTTTTGAAATGCAAAGGGGTTAATAAAGATAAGTTGTGGAAGGTGATCGAATTTATGCAAACGGAACGAAAGCTAAAGATTGACGGTTCCGGCCATTTGAAACTGATGCAATAAAGTTCAAATGTTCAGCTCCTTATTTTCCTGCATACTGAAGGTGGCGGCGATGATGGCGTAGGACGGCCCAAGTATCCAGCCCACAATGGGTAAAAGGTGAAAGGAGTAAAACACCAATCCGTTTCCTACTGCCAGCCCGCGATGTTTTCCGATGAAAAAAGCAGCTTCCGAAATGGTCATATTTTTCCGTTTGCAACTAAAATCCAACATGCTGTAGCCATAAAAAAAACATTCGGCAAAAAGTGCAAACAGTGGCGCTACCAATCCCAAAACGGGTATCAATGCAATGAGCGCAAAGGCGATCAGAAGCGCCGTTTGTCTCACTACGTTTCTCAAAGCTACTACCACCGCTCTTCCCATATCCTTTGCCACCGCCGGCAATGCCACATCTTCATTTGATCCTGAAATAAGCAGTCTTGTTTTTTGATTCAAATAGCCGAAGACCGGTGATCCAAGAATCAACCAGAGGTATTTGAACAAGGAGAAATAAAACATCATTTGAATGATCCAGATATTAAGAGCGGCAAGCGTAAAGATGAATCCTAAAACGCCGCTGTGGGTTTTATCGAGCCACAGTTTCAATCCTGTTTTCAGGCTTAGCCATGCGATGAAAGAATTGGCTGTTTTGCTGAAAAAATAGATTGAAAAAATAAACAGGATCGTATATAAAATTCCCGGGATCAATATCCATTTCCAAAGCCGTTGCTGCCTGATTAAGCGATTAGCAAATCCATAGCTTTGCAGCGATATAATTATTTCTTTTAACAAGCAATATTTTTAGGCAAGGAAATTAGTCATAATTTGTAAACAATGGAAATGAATACTGTAGCCGAATCGATTTTATCAGATCAATCTCTTAAAGCAGGAAGTTCATTTTATTTGCGGGACGATGTCGTAAAGGTTGCAAAAGATCTCCTTGGGAAGATTCTCGTCACAAATTTCGACGCGCTTACAGCCGTGAGAATTACTGAAACGGAAGCTTATAAAGATATCACTGATAAAGCTTCTCATGCCTTTGGCGGACGAAAAACAAAACGTAATGAAATCATGTATGCAAGCGGTGGCACGGCCTACATCTATTTGTGTTATGGCGTTCATTCTTTGTTTAATGTGGTGACGAACAAAGCGGGAATTCCCGATGCCGTTCTGATTAGAGCAGGTGAACCGGTTTTTGGACTTGAAAGCATGCTGAAACGGACGGGTAAATCAAAACCCTCATTTTCATTGACGGCGGGCCCGGGAAATCTTTCCAAAGCATTAGGAATTCATTACAAAGATTCGGGTTTAGATCTTCTGGGAAATGCCATTTATGTGGTCGATGACGGAGAAACGGTGCATCCCAAAAATATCATCAGCACCCCTCGCGTTGGAGTAGATTACGCCGGCGAGGATGCCTTTCGTCCATACCGGTTTTACATAAAAAATAGTTCATTCATCAGCAAAAAATAACCATCCGTCCCTATCGGTTGATATTTTTCTTTCAACTTAAAATTTATTGTTGCAGAATGCTTATTTTACGGGCATTAAATCAATTACTTATGGTGCGATTAAAAACTTTCATGGTTTTGTTTCTTACAGGATTTATCGGCAGTGCAATTGCGCAACCGGTTTATCAGTGGAAGGAAGCGAGTTCGGGCGGTTATACCTATAAATACGTAACCAATGACCCCTTAAAAGCAAGATTTTACACGTTAAAAAATGGGCTTACTGTAATTTTAAGTCCTACCAGCAAAGATCCCAGAATTCAATGCTATGTTGCCGTTAAAGCGGGAAGTAAAACGGATCCTGCTACCAATACGGGACTTGCGCATTACCTCGAACATATGATGTTTAAGGGAACCGACAAATATGGCAGCCTCGACTGGTCGAAAGAGAAACCGGAGCTCGAGAAGATCAATGCTCTGTATGAAGAATATAACAAAACCACTGATCCCGCTTTACGTAAGGCGATTTATCACCGTATAGATTCAATCAGCGGCGTAGCAAGTAAATACAGCATCGCCAATGAATATGATAAAATGATGAGTGCAATGGGAGCACAGGGTACAAACGCCTTTACCTCGTTTGAACAAACGGTTTATACCGACGATGTGCCTTCAGCCTCTATCAATAAATATCTTGCTGTACAGGGCGAAAGGTTTCGTAATCCGCAGTTACGTATTTTTCATACGGAGCTGGAGGCAGTTTATGAAGAAAAAAACCGAAGTCTCGACAATGACGGAAGCAAGGTGTTTGAATCGCTCTTTTCAGGATTATTCCAGCAACATAATTATGGTCTTCAAACAACCATCGGAACAGTTGAACATTTAAAAAATCCTTCGCTGGTGGAGATCAGAAAATACTACGAAAAGTACTATGTTCCAAATAATATGGGAATCATCATGTCGGGAGATTTTGATCCCGATCAGTTGATCAAAACGATTGATCAAACTTTTTCATATATGCAGCCAAAGCCGTTAACGGCTTATTCTTTTGAAAAGGAACAACCGATTACTTCTCCCGTGGTAAAGGAAGTAGTGGGGCCGGATGCAGAAAGCGTTACGATGGGATTCCGCCTTCCCGGAAATAAATCGAGCGATGTGTTGATGGCTGATCTCGTTGGAAAAATATTGACCAATGGTCGCGCAGGTTTAATGGATCTTAACCTCGTGAAGAAGCAAAAAATGTTGAGAGCTTCTGCCTTTGCCTACACACTTATCGACTATGGCGTTTTGTATATGAATGGTGCTCCTACAACCGGTCAATCCCTCGAAGAAGTGCGGGATTTGATGCTCGGGGAGATCGATAATCTTAAACAGGGAAATTTTGACGATGATCTGATTACTGCAATCGTAAACAATGAAAAGAAATATGAAATTTTGCAGTCTGAAAATTACGGTTCACGCGCCTCTTTGTTAATGGATGCATTTACCAGCGAATTGAACTGGGAAACACAAGTGGCTTATGTAGATAAATTATCGAAGATCAGCAAGCAGGATATCGTTGCATTCGCCAACAAATATTTCAACGATAGTAATTATGTAATCGTATTCAAGAGAAAGGGCATAGACAGCACAATAAAAAAAGTTGAAAAGCCTTTGATAACGCCGGTTGAAACAAACAGTAAGGAGCAGTCATCCTTCGTAAAGATGATCAATGAAATGCCGGCGCAGGGAATTAAACCGGTTTGGATAGATTACAGTAAAGATATTCAAAGATCAAAAATTGGTGCGGCTGAAGTTCTATACGTTCAAAATAAGGACAACAGTATTTTCAGACTGTACTACCGGTTCGACATGGGTACTTATAATGATTTGAAAATCGGATTGGCAGCACAATACCTTTCTTATCTTGGAACAAAAGATAAGTCTGCAGAAGATATTGCCAAGGAATTCTACAAAATCGCCTGTAGTTTCAATGTAAGTGCAGGTACAGAAAAAACGACCGTTACCATTGAGGGTTTGCAGGAAAATTTCAATATTGCGGTTGCCTTATTTGAAAATCTCCTCGTAAACTGTGTAGCCGATGAAGCTGCGCTTACAAGCCTGAAAGCCCGGATTGGTAAGAGTCGTAAGGACGCTAAATTGAGTAAGGGTGCAATCCTAAATGGTTTAACTTCTTATGCCCGTTATGGTGAAAAAAATCCGTTTAATTATGTGTTAAGCGATTCAGAATTGAATGCGGTAACGGCGGACGAACTGGTTGCAATGTTGCACGGTTTAAATAACAATCCACACGACGTTTTATATTACGGACCGGCTACCTTGAATGAATTTAATCCGGCCATCAAAAGGATGCACGTGATGCCTTCAGTGTTTAGAGTGCCGGCCGCGAAAACCGAATTTAAACCGGTAGCCCAAACAGAAAACCGCGTTTTGTTTGCCGATTATGACATGGTACAGGCTGAAACCCGCTGGATCAGAAATAACCAGCAATATGATCCGAAAGACGAATTGATCGTGGATGTTTTCAATAATTATTTTGGATCGGGAATGGGTGCGCTTGTATTTCAAACGATTCGTGAATCAAAAGCACTTGCTTATTCTACTTTCGCTCAGTATGTTATCCCTTCTAAAAAGGACGATCCCTATTTTACGATTGCTTATGTTGGAAGCCAAAGCGATAAATTTAATGATGCAGTGGTTGCAATGAATGAATTACTAAATGATCTGCCGGAAATAAAATCTAATCTTGATTTTGCAAAGGCTGGAATCAAAAAAGATATTGAAACGGAAAGAATTGTGCAGGAAGGTATTATTTTCAATTACCTCAGAGCAAGAGAAAAAGGACTCAATGAGGATATCCGTAAACAGATCTATGAAAATGTTGATAAGGTGGGATTCGATCAGTTGAAAGATTTCCATTCACGTTATGTAGCCAATCAGCCTTATACTTATGTCGTTGTTGCTTCGGAAGCAAAAGTTCCAGTGGAAAAGATGCAGAAATATGGCGAAGTGAAGAAGTTGAACCTGGAAGAAGTATTTGGATATTAATCGGGTTTAATTCCTGATAACAAGAAACGTTGCGGTTATTAAAAGACCGCAGCGTTTTTTTTATTTACTTCCACTGTATTCTAAATCTAAAATCGTTTCCAACCGATTTATTTGTTGTGAAGCCGGAAGCCTGTAAAAGATGCCGGTCGAAGTATTTTCCCTTATTCCTCTCAGAAACAAATAAAACACACCGCCAAAATCCCTCTCATAGCTAAAGTCTGGAATCCGCGAATTAAGATATTTATTTACTGCAACGGAATAAATCAAATATTGAAGATGATAGTTGTGTTCATTCATCGCTTTCTGCAAACCCTTCTGATCATAATCAGAAAGTTTATTTCCAAGAAGATTTGACTTCCAGTCGAGAATATAATATTTGCCATCGTGCTCAAAAAACAGGTCAATCTTTCCATTCATTACGCCCTCCAGTTGCGAATAGAAATTCACATTGATTTCGGTCTCAACATCCGATAATTCGGTCAGAATTTTTGGTGAAAATGTTGTTACCGGAAAGTCGAATTCTAACTCATGCAACCTTTTATTTTCTGATATTTCTGAGAGAGAAAATGACGCGCCGCGTGTTTGTAACCGTACATTCATCAAATTATTTAATAGAAGGAGGAGGTTCTCATTATACAAATCCGACTTTGCAGGAGCGAAACGTTTTATTGCACTTTCTATCACATATTTCCATTTATCTGCTTCAGAAAACGAAATGTTTTCGAGGATAAAATGAAGAAGATTACCGGTGATGTGTCCTTTGTCAAGCTGTTTAAAAACAAATTCATCGTAGGCGTTTTGCGGAACAGAATTCCCGGTTTGAATCTTATAATTCGAATCCGCGGCCAGCATCGTATAACTCATTTTTGTCCAATTGTTGCCGGCAATCTGAAGTTCAGGCAGGGGCAAAATAACCGGAAACGTTTCCTGCTCAGCAGCAGAATTATACAGAGGTTGAAAATTTTCATCTGCATTTGCTGAAACCTCAAAGTTCAAATTTTTGCCGGTCATTAAATCCCTCAGCGCGGAATCGTCATTTCTTTTCGATTTGAAAATAATGCACTTAAAAACCGCCCGTGTGACTGCCACATAAATGAGCCTCCGGAATTCCTGTTTCTCCTGTTGTTCTGCCAATTGTTTCTGGTAGTAATCAAGATCGCAATACCTGGCAGAGAAATGTTTGCTTGTTAAAGGATCGCGAAAAGACTTCATTCTTTCCGCCGATCTCTTTATCAGGTAATCTAAATAAGGGGCAATTACTATATTGTATTC